>JAFEFK010000071.1 GCA_018240625.1 Pseudomonadota bacterium | reverse complement strand
GACCTGCTCTGGGAGAACACGGTGTTCGTTCCCGTGCTCCATCGCCTCAAGGTCGGCGCCTCGGCGAAAAACCTGAAGCCGGTGATCAGCGGCTGGGCCAACGACACGGACAACATCCAGGACTGGTATCGGGAGACTTGACGGCTGGCGTCATCCGGATTGTTTGCGCATGAGGCAGTATATCCTGCGTCGCCTGTTGATTGCCGGTCCGAGCCTGCTCGGCATTTCACTGGTGCTGTTTACCGTTCTTGCGCTTGCGCCCGGTGATCCGTTTTCGGATCTGGCGACGAATCCCAACGTGCCGCCCGAAGTGGCGCTCGCGCTTCGGGCGAAGTTCGGTCTCGACGATCCGGTTTACCTTCGCTATCTGCACTGGCTCGCCGCCATGGCGCACGGCGACTGGGGCTTTTCCTTCGTCAGCCGTGTGAACGTCGATACGCTCATTCTCCAGCGGTTGCCGACCACGCTGTATGTGATCGGCTCCTCGCAACTGCTCGCGCTCCTGATTGCGATCCCGATCGGCGTCTATGCGGCGACGCGGCCGTATTCGCTGTTCGATCAGATCGCCAATACGTTCGCGTTTATCGGCTTTTCATTGCCGACCTTCTTCACCGGCATCCTGTTCATCCTGATTTTTTCGATCAAGCTGGATTGGCTGCCGTTCGTCTATTCCACCGACATCAGCGGGACCGGCCTGGCCAGACTCGGCGAGGAGATCCGGCAGGCCATCATGCCCGTCATGGTGCTTGCGCTGTTTCAGGCCGCTTCGCTGACCCGTTTCGTGCGTTCGGCCATGCTGGACGTGATCCGTCTCGATTACGTGACGACCGCGCGTGCCAAGGGCCTCGGGCAGAGAAGGGTGATCATCACCCATGTGATGCGCAACGCCATGATTCCGGTCGTCACCTTGATTGCGCTGCAGATTCCCGCCGTGTTCGGGGGCGCCATCGTCACCGAGCAGATCTTCCGCATTCCGGGAATTGGCTCGCTGCTGATCTCGTCCATTCTGTCCAATGACACGCCGGTCGTGATGGCCGTGACCTTCGTATTCGCGTGCCTTGTGGTTTTCTTCAACCTCGTCGCGGACGTTTTGTATGGCTGGCTTGACCCTCGCATCTCCCTCCGCTGAACGCCGCAGCTACTCGCCCCGGCGCGAGATGTGGCGGCGCTATCGCCGTCACAAGCTCGCGGTGGTGAGCGCGGTCCTGTTGCTGGCCCTCGTCGCCGCGGTGGTGTTCGGTCCCTTCTTCTGGCGCGTTTCCATCAACGATATCGATTTCAATGCGACCCTTCAGGGCCCCTCGCTCGCCCATCCTTTCGGCACCGACGATCTGGGACAGGATCTCCTCGCCCGCATGATCTATGGCGGCCGCATCTCGCTCGCTGTCGGCCTCGCCGCGATGATGGTTTCGGTGATTGTCGGCACGCTGGTCGGCGCGCTCGCCGGCATGTCGCGCGGCGCGCTGGGGCACGGGCTGATGTGGCTGACCGATCTGTTTCTCTCGCTGCCGCAGTTGCCGTTGCTGCTGCTCCTGATCTACCTGTTCCGCGACGGGCTCAAGGCGGCCTTCGGCCCCGAAGGCGGCATCTTCATCCTCGTCGTGCTGGTGATCGGCGGATTGCGCTGGATGCCGGTCGCCCGCCTGGTGCGCGCGCAGTTTCTCTCCCTGCGCGAAAAGGAGTTCGTGGAAGCCGCCCGCGCGCTCGGCGCAAGCCCGCTGCGGCAGGTGGTTCGGCATATTCTCCCCAATGCGGTCGGGCCCGTGATTATCGCCGGAACCATCGATGTCGCCGCGGCCATCATCGCCGAATCGACGCTCTCCTTTCTGGGGCTGGGCTTTCCGCCGGATACCCCGACGTGGGGACGGCTGCTTTTCGACGCCAAGGACTATCTTGATATTTCCGCGCATTGGGCCTTGTTTCCTGGGGCGGCCATCTTCATCGCGGTTGTGGCCATTAATTTCATCGGCGACGGCCTGCGCGACGCTCTTGATGCGCGGCGGGTGATCTGATGGCGCCGTTGCTCGAAATAAAATCCCTGAAGACCCACTTCGCCACCGACGACGGAATCGTCCAGGCGGTCGATGGCGTTGACATCACCATCGACAAGGGCGAGACGCTCTGCGTGGTGGGCGAATCCGGCTGCGGCAAGACCGTCACGGCCATGTCGATCCTGAAACTGATTGCGATGCCGCCGGGCCGCATCGTTGAGGGTGAGATCCTGTTCCAGGGCCGCGATCTCGTGCAACTCACCAGCAGCGAACTGGATGACGTTCGGGCCAAGGAGATCGGCTTCATCTTCCAGGAGCCGATGACGTCGCTCAACCCGGTTCTGACGATCGGCGAGCAGATTGCCGAAAGCCTGCGGCGTCATGAGGGCCTGTCTCGAAAGGACGCGCTGCTGCGCACCGTCGAGATGCTGAAGCTGGTGCAGATTCCAAACGCGGAAGCCCGCGTGCACGATTATCCGCACCAGTTTTCCGGCGGCATGCGTCAGCGCGTCGTGATCGCCATGGCGCTGGCCTGCAAGCCCAAGCTGGTCATCGCAGACGAGCCGACCACGGCGCTCGACGTCACCATCCAGGCGCAAATTCTCGACTTGCTGCAGGACATGAAGGAGCGCTTCGGCATGGCGGTGATGTTGATCACCCATGCGATGGGCGTCGTGGCTGAAACCGCGCAGCGGGTAGCGGTGATGTATGCCGGCAAGATCGTAGAAGAAGCCGGCGTCGACAGGCTGTTCGCACACCCCGGCCATCCCTACACGCAGGGTCTGATCCGCTCCATTCCGCGGATCGATCTGGACAGCAAGCACAGGGGTCGGCTGGAGACCATCGGCGGCTCCGTGCCGATCCTGATCAATCCCGCGCCCGGTTGCCGGTTCGCGCCACGCTGCCGCTACGCCATGAGCATCTGCACCGAAGCCGAGCCGGCCTTGCGTGAGATCGCGCCCGGCCATCGCATGGCCTGCCATCTCGGAGAGGCGCCATGAGCGAACCTTTGCTGCGCGTCAGCAACCTTACAAAATACTTCCCGGTCCTCGGCGGCCTGCTGTCGCGTGAGGTCGGGCGCGTCCATGCCGTCGATGGCGTGTCCTTCACGATCGATCGCGGGGAAACGCTGGGTCTGGTCGGTGAATCCGGCTGCGGCAAGTCGACCACCGGCCGCTGTATCCTGCGCCTGATCGAACCTACGTCCGGCGACATCGCGTTTGACGGGCAGGATGTGCGGGAGCTCGGCAGCAACAGTCTGCGCGCCTTGCGGCGCAAGATGCAGATCGTGTTTCAGGATCCCTTCGCCTCGCTCAATCCGCGCATGACCGTCGGGGCGATCCTCAGCGAAGCCCTGATCATTCACGGCCTCGCCGCTTCGGCGAAGGAGCGCGACGATCGGGTGGCGAGCCTGCTGGTCAAGGTCGGGTTGAAGGGCGAGCATATGCGCCGCTATCCGCACGAATTTTCCGGAGGCCAGCGCCAGCGCATCGTCATCGCGCGGGCGCTTGCGGTGGAACCGAAGCTCATCATCTGCGACGAGCCGGTGTCGGCGCTGGATGTCTCCATTCAGGCGCAAGTGATCAACCTTCTGCAGGATTT
>JAFEFK010000719.1 GCA_018240625.1 Pseudomonadota bacterium | reverse complement strand
TGCCGAGCCTGCTCGTACGGCTGCGGCACGCACGGCGCGCTCCCTCCCCCTGAAAGGGGGAGGGTCGGGGTGGGGGTCATCAGAAATCGACCCCCACCCGCCCTCCTGCGCTTCACTCAGTCGAGCGACCTCCCTCTTTCAGAGAGAGGTAAAACACCGCGGCCATCGACATGGCTCTACCCCCGCAACAGAGCGCCGCTCCATTTGCAACGTTCCCTTGTCGAAAGGTGCCTCGACCTGAGATAGTCTCCGCAACAAGAAAAATGCAGAGAGCGAGCCGATGGCCAATGTCACCGCCAACAGAAGCGGACTCTACGAAGACCCGCGCGAGGAGTGGCTGGCGCTGCATCACGAGGATATCCTCGATCCCGCGCGTCCGATCGTCGATCCGCATCATCATCTCTGGGACCGTGGCGGCCAGCGCTATCTGCTCGACGATATCGTGAAGGACGTCGAATCCGGTCACAACATCGTCGCGACCGTCTACGTCGATTGCCGCTCGATGTATCGCGCACACGGTCCCGAAGCGTTGCGCCCGGTGGGCGAAGTCGAATTCGCCAACGGCGTCGCGGCGATGAGCGCCAGCGGCGGTTACGGGCCCGCCAAGATCTGCGCCGGCATCGTTGGCCACGTCGATCTGCGGCTGGGCGACGCCGCAAAGCCGGTGCTGGAGGCCGAAATCGCCGCCGGCAACGGCCGCTTTCGCGGCATCCGGCATTCCTCGGCGTGGGATGCAGACCCCGCTGTCGCCGGCATGTATGCGTCGCGGCCGCAAGGATTGTTGCGCGACGCAAACTTCCGCAAAGGCTTTGCCTGCCTCGCGCCGCTCGGCCTGTCGTTCGACGCGTGGCTGTTCCATCCCCAAATCGGCGAACTCGCCGATCTCGCGCGTGCATTCCCTGGCACGACGATCGTGCTCGATCACTGCGGCGGCCCAGCCGGCACGGGGCGCTACGCCAACCAGCGCGACGAAGTTTTCAAGCAATGGAAAGCGTCGATCGCGGACGTCGCGACCTGCCCCAACGTCGTCGTGAAACTCGGCGGTCTCGCGATGAAGCTGCTCGGCTACGACTTTCATGACCGCGCCCGGCCGCCCTCCTCCGAGGAGCTGGCAACCGCATGGCGGCCTTATATCGAAACCTGCATCGAAGCGTTCGGTCCCGATCGCTGCATGTTCGAGAGCAACTTTCCGCCCGACAAGGGCCATTGCAGCTATCAGGTCATCTTCAACGCGTTCAAGCGCATCGCCGTGCACTACAACGAGACCGAGAAAGCCGCGCTGTTCTCGGGAACCGCCGCGCGGGTGTACCGGCTCGAATTGGGTTGAAGGGGCTAAATTAAGATAGAATGGTCAAGTGTGCCGAACCGCGCCGAGCGGCCCTTCACCTCTCCCGCTTGCGG
>JAFEFK010000718.1 GCA_018240625.1 Pseudomonadota bacterium | reverse complement strand
GCGGCGCTCCATCATCTGGGTGGCGACGGATTGCGCGCCCGTAACGCCGTCGATCAGCGGATCGATGACCAACTCCGCCTTGTCGGCGCCATCGATATTGGCCTTCGAGAGAAGATCGTTTGCGGCCTTCAGCAGTGCGTCGTTGAACGGTATGATCGGTGGCGGCGCAGGGGCAGCGGCCGGCGCCGGAGCAGCGGCCGGCGCTGGCGCAGCCGGTGCAGCGGCCGGCGCTGGTGTAGCCGGTGCAGCGGACGGTGCCGGCGCAGCGGCTGGCGGGGTCTGGGCCCATGAGGAGGCCGACACGAGAATGGTTGATCCGACGAGTGCGATCCTGGCGAGCTGATGTAAAAACATACGATCCTCAATGCTACGGTTAACAATGCGATATCCCGTTGTCGGGACATCCTTCAAAACTCGATGCCTTCAAACCGCCGATGCCTCCAAAAGCCGATCGAAAAAAGCTTTGTGGCCTGACATCAATATTCGCATCGGCATCTCTGCGAATGTCAGCGGCAATCCTGTTGCAGTATCGCGCGGTCATCCTCCGACAGTTCGCCAAGCTGAGCGCGTTCCATAATCTTCGCGCATTCGGCCGAGCCGCGTTTGCGGCTGTTCGCCGTGGACGCGGACTTTGTTTTTGACGGCGGCGGCGGGCGTGTGACCACGGGCGCAGGAATCGATTTCACCGGCGGCAGTGCGATAGCCGGTGCTGGCGGTTCGGGCGTGATAGCCGCGACCGCGGCCGGCGGCGGCGCTGATGGCGCTGCCTGGACGGGCATCGATTGCGGCGGCAGCACCGCCGACTTGGTCTCGACAGGCTTGGTCTCGACAGGCTTGGTTTCGGCGGGTTTGACCTCGACCGGCTTTGAAGGCGAGAGCACCGGCGTAGCGCCGCTCGGCGCAGGCGGCATACTGTCGTGCAGGTCAGGCTTCGACTCGATCGAGGTGATCTTGGTGGGTGGCGCCAGGACAGCGGGAGCCGGAATGACAGGGGTAGGCTCGGGGCGGGCTGTGGCGGCGACATTCGGCGGCGGCGTAGCGGCAGTTGCGGAGGCGGGCGGGGTCAGCCGGCGCATCCGGTCGGCTTCTTCCTGCTTCGCAATTTCCTGACGCAGGTGTTCATCGAGAATTTCACGTGCCTTCGATGCATAGGTCGAATTTGGAAAGTGGGCGATGAAATCCTTGACAGCGTTGATGTCGTCCTTGCGAACCTTTTCCCAGGCGATCCGGTCGGTCTGATTCAGATAGTATTCGCTCAATAGCGAGACATAGGTTTCCGGTCTCTGCTTGCCGTTGGTCTCCGCGCTGACTTCGGCCGCGACGCGCCGGAACATGATCTCGATTTCAAGTCCGGGATCGCCGAGCCGCTTCAGCAGCGCCGCCGTATACGGGCTGTTGCGGCCGCGGCCGTCGATGGCGACGTCATCGGCGGCGGTGGAATAGGCGATCACCATGCCCTGCGTCTTGTCGATGCGCGCCAGGCCGCGCGTGGTCATCGCGCTGCGGCTCATGCCGGCCATCCGGCGGGAAAACTGGTCCGACAGCGGATTGTTGCGGCAGGCATCGAGGATCATGATCTTGACACCGCTGGCGCGATCCAGCGCCGCGCGAACATCGTCCAGCGCGGTCAGGGCGTAGCGGATGCTGACCTCGTCCTCGAGGTGGGCATCGATCGGCATCAGGTAGTTCCGGCCCTGATATTGCAGTGCGTGGCCCGCATAGAAAAACAGCGCAGCGTCAGCGTTGGTCGCGAGCCGCGCGAATTGCTCGAGCGTGGCATCGATCTGACTCTTGGATCCATCCGTCAGCTTGACGACTTCAAATCCCAGAGACGCCAACGTTTTGGCGATATCGTTCGCATCGTTCTTCGGATTCGTCAGAACGATGCTGGGGTCCTTGTATTCGGAATTCCCGATCACAAGCGCGACACGGCGCTCTGCCAGAGCAGGGGACACGAACAGCACTGTCGCGAGGGCGAATACCAAAACGCCAAGCCCTGACAACAATTTCTTCATGGTCGTCCCGACCGTTCGACGAGGAGCCAAAGACAAAGGAACCAAATTGCTGACCGAGGCCAGAGGTTACGTCTACAAGCCCTCAAACACAACTGAAGTCTTAAATTACCCCGAAAATCGAGGCCAGATCGATCCACAGTACGCCGCCATCGGCCGACCGGCGTCAGGGCTCCCGTGCGGATCAACTTATTAGTGCGGCGGACCGTGGTTCGGGTTCACGGCATTCCCGCGTGTTTCGGCACCGGGTTTGGATGCGGCTCCGCGTGGGGTCACCGCTCCCGCCTCAATAAAATCAAGACTTTAGGTTCGTGCAAACCTGAACTGGGCGTCAGATGGAGGTCGCCGCCTACCATCAGGCGATTACCGCAAACGTGCTTGTGAATGTATCGTATCCGTTACCGCAAATGCCACGGTCAAAAAAATACAAACAGTAACCTCGTTGGCGTATGATTGCCTATCGGATTTCATAGATCTTGAAATCATACGACCATTCGCTCGGTAATAATTTTCCCGAGTCAGGGTCTGCAACCCGGAGCTCACCGAACCATTTCAAAAGGCGGGTCACCGAGGCGGTTGCCGACTCGGTCCCGACCGCGTCCGGAAGATCCACGAGCTGTACTTTTCTCTGACTCAGAATCGCAACAATCGCCGACGAGCCGGTCGGCCCGGTTGTGATGTAGCTGAAGCCATATTTGCTTGTGGCGTCGCTCGGAACGTTCAGCCTGCCATTCGCCTGAATCAGGTTGATGTCGTCGCCACGGAGGTGTTCGAGCAATTCCGGGTTCGGAAAGAACTGGGTCATCTTGCCCGTCGCATCGATGTCCACCAGCAGGACATAACCGCGTCTCGCCGACGTGATTTCAAATTCGACCTTCGACCCGATCGGCACTGACTTATCAGGGGTCATCTTGATCGCGATCCTCGCTGAATTTGGCAGCGCAATCGGCGGTTTTGCGGCTTGCGACAAGCGCATGAACGGCGGAGGCGGGGCCAGTTTGATGCCATCCGGGCCGGACGTTGCTGGGGAACGCGCGGCTTTAGCGCCGGCGCAACCGAGGGCCAGCGCCAGGACGATAGTTGCGATTATTCTGGAGCCATTTCCGTTTCGATAGAATCGGAACGGGGTGCCGGATTCTTGTTTTGACGCGCTTTCTTGACGCGAACCGGTATCCACTTCGCTCGAAAACGCTCCAGGCATGCCCGATCGCCCTTGGGGTGCGGTCCGTCTGCTTTTGCTGCCGGCATGAGCGCTTCGTCGAGCAAAGAGCATACGGGACTCATCAATTGTCTAAAATGAATGTCGTGCGCGTTGCAGGGTTCGTTTGCATCGTTTGAAAAGCTATGGAGCGGAAAAAAATCCGACAGATCCGACCCGGGCATCCGCCGGCAGAGATCGCTGAAGGCTTTTGATGACCTGTCCCGGGAGGCGCCGGCCATTCAATTGTGCCAGCACCTGTTCGAGGTCCGGCATGCGCTGGCTGGATGTGATCGCAACGATTTGCTCTGCACCGAACGGCTCGCGGACGCGGAGCGGCAAGCGTAAATTCTTCGATCCTACGGGCGATGCGTCCGATCCGAGCGGATAGAGCAATTGGGTCGCGCCGTCGCCAGAGATGTTAAAAAGGACAACCGCGCGTCCGGCGACGTCCGAGAGATTGACCTCAACCGTTTGACCGCTGCGGTGCTGGCGGTCGTCCGGAGAAATCCGCATCACCTGCGGTGATTTCGTCGAGAAGCGTTTGAGCTCGCGGATTGCGGCGGTGCGATCGACAACGGTCGACAGTTCACCCGCATCGACGTTATAGGCAACGACGTCGCCCCACGCGATCGCGTCGTGGGACGTGGGATCCCATATGAGGTCCGGGTTGTCAGTGGGCGATACCGTTTTGACGGTCGCGTCCTTGGACTTCAAGTTCGAAAAATAACCGGCGTTGCCGTCCAGCGAGGCCACGCGAATCGGAGTGGTCATCCGCTCAAAAGCCGGCGGATGGGATTTCGGAGCACCAGCAGGCGTCGCGGCGGGCGGCGCGTCCGCGACCCGCGACTGCACGGCGGCGGGTGCTGGAAGCGAGGCGGGGAGGGCGTTCGGGCCACCCACCATCGTTACGCCGCGTGTGAGATCAACGACGCTCGAGTCGAGCGGTTGCCCCGGCGAGTTCAGCGTCACGATGGTTTGACGCTGATCGGACAATTGATAGACCACCTGCCGAACGTTGTCGAAAAGCTCTTTGACGGTCACCTTTCCATCGTTGTTGGCGTCCGCGTTGCCTTCGAGCGCGCGCGAAACCGCATAGCTCAACGCACCGCGAAGCCCGTCGATTCCAGGAATCCGGACCTCGGGCGCCTTCGTGTTTTGATCCACGGCCGCCAGAAAGGCCGTACGGTCCAGATCGAGTTCCGTTTCCGGATTGCGGGGATCAGAGACCGGCTTCAAGGTATCGACCAGCAACGTGTATTGCGGCACTTGCCGGAAGCTCATTTCCTCGGCGCGAGGATCGATGCTTCGTGCCATTCCGCCGCCGTGGCAGGTGTCGGCGATAAAGACGACCTTGGCTCCGCGAAGTTCGAATTGCTTGATGAAATGATTGAATTCGCTGCCGAGGACGCGTTGCTGCGACCCTTCGGCTGTCGGCTCGAAGTCCGGCAGCAGGAATACATTCTCCAATCCGTTCGGCTGGGAACCCTTGACGCGTTCAGGCTCCTGAGTCCCATGCCCGGCGATTGACAAGAAAATGAGATCGTTGGCGTTGGTGCGTTCGACCATCGCACTCATTTCGCGCAAGAGCTGCGCGCGCGTGGCCTGCTCATTGATCATCGTGACGACATCACGAACGCCCATCTCCTTGAGCGTATGTTCGATGTCGCGAGCGTCGGCGACCGCTCCCTTGAGCTGCCGGACATGACGATAGGCGTCGATGCCAATAACGAAGCCGCGAACCTCGCCTCCATCCGGATCGCGAATCTGAGCGGTCGGGGCCGCCGATGCTTGGCTTGTCATCGCGCAAGGCGATAAGGCCAGGAACACGCCGACCGAGAGTACCAAAATCGAGCGCATCGGTTGTCACCTCAATGTTGCAGCGCTGAAGCCCGTTCAGGCCGCCTGCATAGGTCGACGGCGGAGGCCGTCACGTTCATTATCGTTTCTTCCTCGCTGCCGCCTTCTGTTCGCGGCCGGTTGGGACGTCTTTCTGATAGGCATTCTCGGAGACGGCGACCTGATCGTCCGCGAACCCGCGGAATCTCACGGGAACGTAACCGCGCGCCAGGAGACCGGCCAGCGGGTATACATTCCGGCAGACGCGCCCGTTGCATCCGCCGGTAGATGCTTCCATCACCTCAGCCTTGCGGTCCGGCGTAAATCTCAGGAACAGCATGACGTGCGATCCCGCCTTGTTCAGCGCGTCGCCGGGCTTCAAATCCCAGGGATTTGCAAGCGGCTTGGCAATCGCAGGGATCGCAGCGGTCGTGTAATGGACGGACAGTCCCCAGGCCGCGCTGACGAACGCGGAACAGTCGACGCCTGCCACGTCTGGGCGTGGCGCGTTATGGGTGCATACATTGCCCGCCTTGGTCCCGCGCTCCATTTGCGCGCGGAAGCTGGCAAGCGATCCATGGCAGCCCCAGCAATAGGGGACGCCACGCACTTCCTGATTGACCTTGCCCTCGAGATACCACGGGCGCCGTATCCTGCTGAAACCGGAACATGAGGTGTCGGGGTCGGATCCGTAGTTCGCCGGCGTCAGCTTCCACTGGATTCCTTCAAACGCGAACGCGGTCTCGATCGCCTGCTGGCGGTTCGACGGGCGTACGGCTGCAACACCGTCGAATTTGCTTGCGGGTGCGGATGCGGTGTCAGTTCCCGAAGCTGCGGTTGGTGTAGCCGATGCCAAATCCTTCATGGCGCGGAATCCCACGCCCACGACCTCGACCCTGTCGGACAGGGTGCGCAGAAAATAGACGTCGCCGTCGCCTGAAATGGCGACGAACCGCCGGGTCAGCGGGGTGTTGGCGAGCGGCAATTCGAACGCGCCTTCGAACTTCCCGTTCGATGCGTAGCGCGCCACGTAAGTGGATGCTTTCTTGCCCGACGCCGGAATATTTTCTGCGAGCACATAGAAACGGTCATTGTTGTCGACTTCGAGAAATTCGACGGTGCCGAGACGGTCGTGGGTGCGCAGCAAAAGTTGCGCAATGGTTTCGTTGCTGTCCGCGGTGGTGACTTCGACCCGAACAGCATTGTCGGATTTCTCCGGAATGATGTCAGCAACGATCGAGCCCTTGCTGCGCGAGGCGATGTATTGCCGGTCCGGCTGCCGACCCTTCTTTGTGATGACGGCGCGTGTGTTCTGATCGAGAAGATCGGTAGCCGATCCCGGAGGCTGCGATCCCATTTGTGCAAAGGCCGAGGTAACCACGCGATCATCGACGCCGCGGGTGCTTACTTCTTGAAGCTGAACCGGGTCGTTATCGACGCTGCGGGTCGAAGGGCTGTCCGGCGCATGCAAGGTCCGGACAGATCCGTCCCACACCATAATATCGTTGTTGCGGACAACCAGAGCGCTGGGCTTGATGTTTTCAGGCATCTTCAG
>JAFEFK010000717.1 GCA_018240625.1 Pseudomonadota bacterium | reverse complement strand
TCAACGATACCAATAACAATCTCGCGGCATTCTCCGAGGTTAAAGTCTGGATTACTGACGGCAAACGACGCTAGGTCTCCGTCAATCGCCTCAATAGCGGTGCGGATATCAGCCGGAATGCGCTCCGCTTCCTTGTAGTCCGCCAGGATGCTCGACAGCAGGAAGCCGATGATAAAGATGGCACCGCCAATGCCACTCGTCAGCAATCGGTTGAGCTCGAGGAACTCAAAACCGTAGTAATGGATCGCCGCCTTGATGCATCCAAGCAGCAGGACCACGATGCCTACTGTAAAGAACAGTCGGAACTTCTTCCAGAAGCTGATGTCTGCTCCGTCGAAATGAAGGTGTTTTATGATTGTTGGCACCATCCGCCGTCATTCTTTCCCTGTCGTCATACGGACGAAATGTCCGCCGTTCCATCGGTATCGGCCTCGAAGGGGTCCCCCTGAAACTTCTAAGCCGATGGTATCGTCATCGTCGACCATCTTCAGGTCGCGCGCATGAGCACTGAAGACGAGGCGCGGCCCTGCCCTCGATTGAAGGTACACCTCGTGCAGACACAGACCTCCCCGGCAGATGGTGGTCCTGTTCTGGCAGGCGAAATCCTCGAAATGAAGCGAGATGAAATGCTGGCCGTTCGTTCCGATGCTGACGGAGAAGTAATGAGCCGCGGCCGCCTTCTTACCGCAGGCCTTGGCGCGTGCGGATAGTTTTCTTTGAATCTTGGGGGGTAGCGCTTCGATGTGCTCTGCCGCAAAAGGATTCTCCGAAGCAAATCCGCCTCGCGCATAGGCCGCCGACGTCGCGGACAGCGACCCAACTAGCAACAACGCGCTTATCATCAGTTTCAGTCCGGACATCATGTGCCTTTCTCGCAAATGCCGCCTGCATCGCGCGAACGTTCGAACCGGACTCCAATCCTGCGCTCAGACTTCCAGATGGTGGCACGGTCGGGACAATTGGTCCGACGGCACCACTAGGATAAAACGCTCCGGAATGCCGAGCGGACTTTGAACTTCCAAAAGGGCGCCCAACGCGCTGATGTTGCGGACCACGCAGGAGATTGCGGCGCCTCCGAAGGAAATGCTGCCGGTTTTCAGAACGCGCGTGCGTAACGATTCCCTTTTTTCCTCCACGTTGCGCCTCCGTCAGGCCCTTCCCTGCGTGAGCAGGCGAAGCGCGTTCATGGTGACGAGAACGGTCGCGCCGGTGTCGGCGAGAATCGCGGGCCACAATCCGGTCAGCCCGACGATCGTGGTGACCAAGAAAACGGCCTTGAGACCCAGTGCGATGGCAATGTTCTGCCGGATGTTGACCATGGTCCGCTTTGACAGGTCGACCATTGCAGCGACGTCCGCGACGCGGCCGTGCAACACGGCGGCGTCCGCGGTTTCCAGCGCCACATCGGTACCGCCCCCCATTGCGATGCCGACGTCGGCTGCCGCCAAGGCCGGCGCGTCGTTGATGCCGTCGCCGATTTTGGCAACCGAGCCGCCATCGCGCTGTAGCTCGATAACGATTCTTTGCTTATCCTGCGGCAACAATTCCGCTTTGATCTCGATGCGCAGATCTTGACCGATTGCGGTCGCGGTGCGGCGGTTATCGCCGGTCAGCATCAGCGTGTGGATTCCCGCATCCGTGAGACGCTTGAGCCCGTACTTTGCATCCGGACGTGGCTCGTCGCGCATCGCGATCGCACCCGCAAGCGCCCCATCGACGACAAGCAGAGAAACCGTTTTCCCCTGATTGTTGAGCGCCGCGATCCGCGCAGTCTGCTCCGAAGTCAGCCGCGAAAATTCCGCAACAGCCGCCGGCGACCCAAGAAAGACGCTTTGTCCATCGACCGTTGCCTGGACGCCCTTTCCGCCGATCGCTTTCGAGTCGGCAACGTTAGGCAGTGTAATCTGCTGTTCCGAAGCCTTCGCCAGAATCGCGATCGCAAGTGGGTGGCTCGATCCTGCTTCCAGCGCGGCGGCCAGTTGCAGGATATCCGCCTCGCGGCGGACGAAACCGATGACGTCCGTTACCTGAGGTTTCCCCGCCGTCAACGTTCCGGTTTTGTCGAAACATGCCACGGTGATCTTGCCGATCTGTTCCAGGACCGCGCCACCCTTCATGAGAAGGCCGCGGCGCGCCCCGGCGGCAAGGCCGGCGGCGATCGCAGCAGGCGTCGAGATGACCAGCGCGCAAGGACAACCAATCAGCAGGATCGCCAGGCCCTTGTAGATCCATCCGCTCCAATTCCCGTCGAGCAACAATGGAGGAGCGACGGCAACCAACGCGGCAACCGCCACAACCCCTGGCGTATAGAAGTGCGAAAACCGATCGATGAAGCGTTCCGTGGGTGCTTTCGACTCCTGTGCCTCCTCGACCAGGCGAATGACCCGCGCAATCGTGTTGTCGGCCGCTGCGGCGGTCACCCGCACCCGAAGCAGGGCATCGCCATTCACTGTCCCGGCAAAGACAAGTGCGTCCGGCCCCTTCCGCACGGGCG
>JAFEFK010000716.1 GCA_018240625.1 Pseudomonadota bacterium | reverse complement strand
TGGATTTGCGCTTGCATTGGCGAAAGGATTGACACGCGATCCCAGCAGGATTCCTTCGGCGCTGATCGGAAAGTCCGTGCCTCGGTTCAGCCTACCACCGGTCAAGGGACGTACGCTCGGACTGTCGAGCGCTGACCTCAACGGCCAAGTCTCGCTCGTCAATGTTTTTGCCTCGTGGTGCATCGCGTGCCGCGAAGAACATCCGGTGCTGATGCAGTTCAAGGCCAGCAACAGCGTGCCCGTTCACGGCCTCAACTATAAGGACCTCCCTGATAACGCAGCGCGGTGGCTCAACACGATGGGCGACCCCTACACGCGCACGGGAGCCGACATCAATGGCCGTGTGGCGATCGATTGGGGCGTTTACGGAGTGCCGGAGACCTACGTGGTCACCAAGAAGGGGCGCATCGCTTACAAACACATCGGCGCAGTGACGCCGAAGGTTCTGGAGGAAAAAATTCTCCCGTTGATCCGAAAGCTCCAGCAGCAATGACACGAGCACAACGATCAATCACCCGTCTCAGTCGCCGTCGAATCGCAATATTCGCGGCGATTGCCGCGCTTTCGACGACGGCGGCCGCCGCGGAGCCGCTGGCAGAGAAGATCGTTCTGCGTGACAAGCCGAAACCCCTTCAAGCGGTCCAGTTTGTGGATGGAGAAGGAAAGTCGCGCGGCCTTTCGGATTTCCACGGCAAATTCGTTCTCCTCAACATCTGGGCGACGTGGTGCGTCCCGTGCCGCAAGGAGATGCCGGCGCTCGATCGGCTGGAGGCGACGCTCGGCGGACGAGATTTCCAGGTGGTGCCGCTGTCGATCGACCGCGGCGGAGCGGAGGTAGTGCGCAAGTTCTTCGCCGAGATCGGAATCAAAAAGCTCGGAATGTATCTCGATGTTTCGGGAGACGCGACGCGTAAGCTGAGCGTCGTCGGACTTCCGACAACGCTCGTGATCGATCGGGAGGGTCGGGAAATCGGTCGACTCATCGGACCCGCAGAGTGGGACGAGCCCGCGAATATAGCGTTCGTCAAATGCATCATCGTCAGGGGTGATGCGCCGCAAGCTCAGAAGAACCCGGAACAAGACACAACGACTTCTTGCGGCGGACGTGTTGTCCGGTTTCCAGCCGGGTCCACCACTGAGAAATAGGAAATCGAAAGGAGAAATCGCATGACGGTATCGCAATCCACCACCAACGCCGAGCCGTCGCTCGGGCGCGGCGCACTCAACGCGGCAAGGTACTATCTCGGCAACCGACGTGGGCTTTGGATCATCGGCGCAGTCGTGCTGCTAGCCGGTATCGGCCTCAACTGGGGTTGGCTGGTCGCCGCCGGCATAGCGCCGATCCTTCTGAGCACGCTGCCTTGCCTCGTCATGTGCGGGCTCGGCTTATGCATGATGGGTCGTTCTTGCGAAAAGCAGTCCGCGCCGTCAGGAGACGCGAAGGAAGTTGTCGCCTCGTCAGCCGTATTGGGTGCCAACAAGGTGAATAACGAGCGGTCGGGCGCGAGCTGTTGCCAGGGCCACGCCGAAACGCAAGCGCAAGTCACACAACAGCAAGCGATCAACGAAAGGAGTGAGTCCCATGCGTAAGTTCACAAAGGCAGTCCTGCTCGGCGCTACCCTCATTGCGGCTGCGGCCGCCGCACCTTCACTTTATGCCGAAAACGCGCCAAAGCAGGCCCAGTCCCGCTCTACGAACGATCAGGGAATGATGGGTAACGGCGGCCAGCACGGCATGATGGGTGGCGGAAACAATGGCCAGCAAGGAATGATGGGCGGCAACGCCGGCATGAATGGAATGATGAATATGATGACCCAGATGAGCAAGATGATGGAAACCTGCAACACCATGATGCAGAGCCACATGGATCATCATGGGGGCGATCAGCCCAACGGGCAGAAGCAAGCTCCCGCAACGCCGAATAAAGGCTGAGCGCGGACGCCCAATGAGCGGGAAAGCCGGGCAACCGAAAACCAACACCGCTGCCGGCTTGTTCGGCGGCGGTCTTGGCGAATTGATCCCTCGCGTGAGGATACAACTGAATGAGACGCTTTGATTGGTTTGTGCGTGGCTTCAGCGCAGCGACGGTGTTGATCGCGCTGTTATTTGGCATCTGGACGGCACCCGCCGCGGCAGAGAAGTCGGCGAAAGAACACGTTGTTGCGCTCGCCTACGATTCCCACACGGACATTTTGCTGAAGGCGTATCCGCACGCGCTCTACCGAAGCGACGATGGCGGAAAGAGCTGGCGAAACATTGCGGTCCCCGCCGCAGAACATGGCGAAATCGCTAGCCTGGCGGACTCTCCGGCGATCAAGGGGGTAATGTATATTGCCGGCCGGGGTCTCGGCGTGCTCCGGACGGATGACGGAGGCAAGACCTGGGTCCCACGCGACGACGGACTTCCAAACCAGAGCGTCATTGCGGTTGCCGCGCATACCACACAACCAGACACGGTCTACGCTGTCGTACAAGACAGCGGCGTCTATCGGAGCCAGGACGGCGGAAAGAGCTGGCGCTTGATGGATCGCAGCTCCCAAAGCGGGATCCGTCAGCTGATCCATTCCAACATGGCCGGAAGTATGCAGACTGGCTGGCTGTTTGCCGCGGCGCCAAAGGGCATTCGGCGGGCCATGGATTGCTTCTGCTTGTGGCAGGACGCCGGAGGACTCGGCAGTCCTGCGCGCAGCGTCGCTTTTGACCCGCGGCAGCCGGCGCACATTTTTGCTGCCACCGAGAAGGGACTCTTTCGCAGCGCGGATGGAGGCGAAAAATGGACTCAGATGAAGTCTCCAGGCTCCGAGATTTTCGCGCTCGCGTTTTCGCCGTCCGGGATTCTGTACGCCATCAGCGAGGAGGGGACTCTGTTCCGAAGCACGGATCAGGGCGACAGGTGGAACCAGGTGAATGCATAAGCTCCCGTTCGGTGCGATCATCGCTGCGGCAGGTCACATTGCAATAGCCCGGGCTGCAGACGATTTGCGCCCGCGCGATCCTCACGTCATCAACTTCGGCCGCGAGGTTTACCAGCAGTCTTGCGCCTCGTGTCATGGCGCCAAAGCAGAGGGGGCGCCGAATTGGCAAAAGCGTGACGAGCACGGCGAGCTCCCTGCTCCTCCGCACAATGCGGAGGGACACACGTGGCGGCATTCGGACGCCATGCTCTACGACATGATTAGCAAAGGTCTGCGAGATCCGTTCAACAAGACCACACGGTTGACCATGCCGGCCTTCTCGGACGTGCTCTCGCCCGAGCAAATCCGAGCCGTCATCACGTATCTGAAGACGCTTTGGACCCCGGAACAACGGCAATTCCAAGCGGAGGAAAGCCGTAGCCCGCCATC
>JAFEFK010000715.1 GCA_018240625.1 Pseudomonadota bacterium | reverse complement strand
GTCATCACGCACGAATCCGAAAGCCTTGCGCAGATCGAGGCCCGGCGTTGCGATGTGGCGCACCAGTGCAGCCGTGAACGGGCTGTTCCTGCTGTCGCCGTCGGCGGCTGTGGAGCCGGCCTTCGCGGCATAAGCGATCAGCGTGTTCGGGGTTGCCGGCTCGATTCTGGCGAGGCCGCGTCCGATCGAACGCTGACCGACGCGCTTCATGGTCTTGGAAAATGGATTGTCGCGGCAGGCGTCGAGAATGACGAGCCTCAACTGCTTGGCGGGCTCCACGGCGACAAGCACGCGATCCAGCGACAACGCCTCGTCGTAGACATCGGTATCGCGCTCGAGCACGGCATCGACCGGTATCAGATAGTTGGTGCCCTCGACCTCGATGCCGTGGCCTGCGAAATAGATCACCGCGACATCGGCGTTACGCGCCTTGTCCGCGAATTCGCGGAGCGCACGGCGCATCTCGACTTCCGACAGATCGTATCGCGAGTCGACCACATCGAAGCCGGCCTTTGTCATGGTTGCGGCGAACGTCGCAGCGTCGTTGTCCGGGTTGGCCAGCGCCGGGACTTTCTGGTACTTGGAGTTACCCATGACCAGCGCCACGCGCGTCGTTGCAAAGGCAGGCTGACCGATCAGCGCCAATGCGGTAACGAGCAAAAATCCGAACGATTTTAAATGTCTGCGCAAATGCATCGCCGCACGTCCTGAGGGTCATCCATAGCACACTGATCCGACCACTCGAAATCCATATCTGGCTTCGTGAGGCCCCTCACAAAGTCGCCTGCCGCATTCGTCCCGAGGTTGCAGGCTGTGCGCCAGCCCTCTGATTGGACGCACGGAACCTGCAAAACGTTCAAACGGCCGGTGGACGACGAAGCCCGGTTCCTGCTTTAACTGCCGTCGGCGCAAGCCTTCCTAATGACGCAGGAGATCTGATCTTGGCCCATGATCGTTCCACTGTCGAAGCCGTGATCCAGCACTACTTCGACGGCCTCTATGAAGGCAGCGCCGAAACCATCGGTGCGATTTTCCATCCTACCGCTGACCTGCGCTGGCTGGAAAAGGGCGAGTTGAAAATTTTGACCGTGCCCGACTGGCTAGAACTGATCCGCAAACGCCCGTCTGCGAAGGCCGAAGGCAAGCCGCGCGAGGATTTCATCGTGACCATCGACCATTCCGATGCGTCGACGGCCTTCATCAAGGTGCGCTGCCAGCTACCGCCGCGTTACTTCACCGACTATCTGATCGCGATGAAGCTGAGGGATGGCTGGACCATCGTCTCCAAATCCTACCGCTACGACCTGCGGGATTGAACGGTCCGTCCCGCAAGCCCGTCGATCCAGCCTTGTTGACCGCGCCGCTGTTCCGCGTCATCTGACGACCAGGGGCACCCGTTTGACATGACCGAAACGTTTCTGACAGCTCTCCTCGTTCTGACGGTTCTCGCCGCGTCCGCCACGCTGGCGCGGCGCCTCGTGCTGGCGCCCGCGATCGTGTTTCTCGCGGTCGGCATCGCCATCGCTTTCGTGCCGGGCTTTCCGCGCATCGAGATGAAGCCGGAAAGCGTGCTGCTGATGGTGCTGCCGCCGCTGATCTATTCGGCCGGCGTCTCGATGAGCTGGCGGGAATTCAAGTCCAACCTGCGGCCGATCGCTCTGCTCGCCATCGGCTGCGTGATCTTCACCACATGGGCCGTGGCCGCCGTCACGCACTGGTGCCTCGGCCTGCCGTGGAGCGTCGGCTTTGTGCTCGGCGCCATCGTCTCGCCGCCGGATGTCGTGGCGCCGCTCGCCATCGCAAAACGGTTGCACCTGCCGCACCGCATCCTCGTCATCCTCGAAGGCGAAGGTCTCGCCAACGATGCTACAGCACTGATCCTCTACCGGTTCGCGGTGCTTGCGGTGTCGACCGGCATGTTTTCACTGCTGTCGGCGGCCGGATCGTTCAGCGTGATCCTGCTCGGCGAGGTCCTGTTCGGCATCGCCGTGGGCTGGCTCAGCCTGCGGCTACGGCAATGGGCTCACGACGAGCGCGTCGAAATCCTGTTGTCGCTGCTGACCCCCTATCTCGCCTACTGGGTTCCCGAACACCTCGGCGGCTCCGGCGTGATCGCCACCGTTGCGGCGGGTCTTTATGTGAGCTGGAACGGCCCGCTGCTGATCTCGGCGGCGACGCGGCTGCAGGGCATCTTCTTCTGGGATCTGGTGATCTGGCTGATCGAGGGCGTTCTGTTTCTGCTGATGGGATTCCAGGTCCGGGTTCTGCTGGAAAAAGCCAAGTCCGTTCCGCTCAACGAGGTGCTGATAGCTATCGCGCTGACCTCGGCGATTGTAATCGTCGCGCGCTTCATCTGGGTTTTCCCCGGCACCTATCTGACGCGTTTTCTGAGTTCGCGCGTCAGAAAGCGCGATCCGGCACCGCCGTGGCGTTACATCGTCGTCATCGGATTCACTGGAATCCGTGGCGTCGTGTCGCTCGCGGTCGCGCTCGCTTTGCCGCTGACGCTGCCGGACGGACAGGATTTCCCGCATCGCGATCTCATTCTGTTGACGAGCTTTGGCGTGATCTTCGTGACGCTGGTCGGCATCGGCCTGACCTTGCCGCTGCTGGTGAATACGCTCGGCATCTCGCAGCATGGCCACCGCGAAGCCCTTAATGAACGCGACGCGGAAATCGCGGCGCGGCGCGACATTCTTGTTTCAGCGCGCGGCGCGCTGAGAAAAATCATCGCCGAGCGCCAGCTTCCCGAAAGTCTCGCCAAGTTTCTCGAAGCGCGCCATGAAACCCGGATGCGGGCGCTGCCCGATCCGCCCAAGGACGGCGACGAACACTCGCCCGCGACGAAGGGCGCCTCCATGGTCCGCGAGATCATCACGGTCGAGCGCACGCATCTGCACAAGCTGCTGCGCGAGGGCAAGATCACCGACGAAACCCGCCGCCGCATTGAGCGCGATCTCGACCTCGAGGAAGCCGCCGTCAACAACCGGGAAAAGAACACGCCGCTGTGAGGGGGTGAGAGATCCGGTCGCTCATCCCTCGAGGCTCGCCGCAATTGCGGCTCGCACGTCAGGATGACGATCAAAGCTTATGACGTCCTGAGGTGCGCTCTCGCGCGCCTCGAAGGATGGCTGATCGATCACCAGAAGTATCTTTTCCAGTTACTCCGCCGCGGTTACCGTGCTCACCGGCACCTTGGTCCCCTCGCCGTAGCGCTGGTCGATGTAATCGATCACCATCGCCTTGAATTCGGTGGCGATGTTGGGGCCGCGCAGCGTCTTGAACTTCTTGCCATCGACGAACACAGGCGCCGCCGGGGTTTCACCCGTTCCGGGCAACGAGATGCCGATGTCGGCATGCTTGGATTCGCCGGGGCCGTTGACGATGCAGCCCATGATCGCGACGTTGAGATTTTCGACGCCCGGATACTGCGTCTTCCAGTTCGGCATTTCGACGCGGATGAAATCCTGAATCGAGCGCGCCAGCTCCTGGAACGTGGTCGAGGTGGTGCGGCCACAGCCCGGGCATGCCGCGACCAGCGGCACGAAGGTGCGGAATCCCATGGTCTGCAGGAGTTCCTGCGCGACCTGTACTTCCAGCGTGCGATCGCCGCCGGGCTCGGGCGTCAGCGAAATGCGGATGGTGTCGCCGATGCCATCCTGCAAGAGAATGCCGAGGGCGGCAGCCGAGGCCACGATGCCCTTCGATCCCATGCCCGCTTCGGTGAGCCCGAGATGGATCGCATAGTCGGAGCGTGCCGCCAGCGTCTGATAGACCGCGATCAGATCCTGCACCGCCGAGACCTTGGCCGACAGGATCATCTTGTTCTTGGGCAGACCGATTTCCTCGGCGCGCGCCGCCGACAACAGCGCCGACTGCACCATGGCCTCGCGCGTCACCGCACGAACATCTTTCGGTTCGGGCAACAGCGCGTTTTCGTCCATCAGCTTGGTGAGCAGTTCCTGATCGAGCGAACCCCAGTTGGCGCCGATCCGCACCGCCTTGTTGTTCTTGATCGCGATCTCGACGATGTCGGTGAACTGGCTGTCGCGCTTGTTCTTGAAGCCGACGTTGCCCGGATTGATGCGGTACTTGTCGAGCGCCTCGGCGCAGGCCGGATGATCGGCCAGCAGCTTGTGTCCGATGTAGTGGAAGTCGCCGATCAGCGGCGTGGTGATCCCGCGTTTGCGCAGGCCATCGCGAATGTGGGGAACGGCGGCCGCCGCCTCGTCGCGGTCCACGGTGATGCGCACCATCTCGGAGCCGGCGCGGGCCAGTGCTGCGACCTGAGCGATGGTGCCGTCGATATCGGCGGTGTCGGTATTGGTCATCGACTGCACGACGATAGGCGCGCCGCCGCCGACGGCGACATTGCCGACCATGACCTGCGTGGTTTTATGCCGGGCGCGAGGGCCCGCCACATCGATTTCGGATGGCTTTTCGAGCTTGTTCATGGGGTCTCAAATATCAGGTTTTTGTGACATTCAGCAACGGATCAATGCCCGGCGGGGAAGGCCGGTTAACGAGGTAAAGTCCGGCAATAACCAGCAGCGCCGCAACGCCGAAGGCCAGCGTGAGCTGGTCATGCATGATGAAATAACCAGCGGCGACGCCAAACAAAGGGGTGATGAAGGTAAAAGCCGACAATTTGCTGGCGGAATAGGTCTTAACCATTGAAAACCATATCAAAAATGTCAGTCCGACCACCCAGACC
>JAFEFK010000714.1 GCA_018240625.1 Pseudomonadota bacterium | reverse complement strand
GCCTGCGGCTCGCGCCGCTCGATGTCACCGACGACGATGCTGTCGCCAGGTTCGCGCAGCAACATGAGCGCGTCGATGCACTGGTGAATTGCGCCGGCATTCTGGCGCGCGACAAGGAATACGAAATCGCAACTTTCATGAAGGTGCTCGACGTCAATCTGACGGGGACGTTCAGGACCTGCATGAACTTCCAGCCGCTATTGGCGAAGAGCAAAGGTTCCATCGTCAATATCGCGTCGATGAACGCCACGCTGGCGCTGCCGCGGATTCCCGCCTACTGCGCCAGCAAGGGCGGCGTCGTGATGCTGACCAAGGCGCTGGCGCTCGCATGGGCCGATGACGGCATCCGCGTCAACGCGGTAGCGCCCGGATATATCGAGACCGCAATCAATGCGGCGGGGCGTTCAGATCGCGCGCACTATCAGCGAATCGTCGACCGCACGGCGTTCAAGCGTTGGGGGCAGCCCGAGGATATCGCGGGAGCCGTCGTGTTCCTGTGCATGCCGGCGTCGCAATATGCCACGGGAACCACAGTCGCCGTCGATGGCGGTTTCCTGGCAGGCTGAAACAGGCCTCGCGCTCGGGAAAGTGGTGAGCCTCAAACTCGAAGCCAGAACGGAATTGTGAAACGGTTCGGAATCCGTCTGCCGCCTTAGGCGGCTAGACACTCGGAAAAAGAGTGGTGGGCGCACCAGGGCTCGAACCTGGGACCCGATGATTAAGAGTCATCTGCTCTACCAACTGAGCTATGCGCCCGGAACCGGTCCGGAAATCCCTCGCGGGACGGGGTCGTTTAGCAAAGCGAACCCCTGATGTCCAGCAATGCTCGGGCGCTTTTCCCCCGCCCACAAGACTTTTGCTGGCTACGAAAAAGCCGCTGAAATTCAGCGGCTTCTCGTTGTCCCGGCAGACGCCTGCGGGCTCAGAGCCGGCCCGACTCCTGATCGTCGTGCCGGTCACCGGAATGGTCGCGATCCCGATCCTGATCGCCATGCTCGAAGCGATCGCGGTCGCGGCCGAAGTGGTCGCCGCCACGCTCGAAGCGATGATGGCGCCATCCCTCATGGCCCCCGCCGCCAAAACCATGACCCATGCGAGTGAGCATCATCAGACGCCGTTTCTGGCCGTCATCGAGGGTTTTGTAGAGTGGATCGGCAGCATCGGCGATTTTCTTCAAAGCCGCTGCCGTCTCGCCCATCCGGTCGGCACGCTTGTGCAATCGCGCCACCGGATCGTCCGACATCGGCTGGTCGTGTGCATCATCCTGTCTCGCCTGCATCCGGGCATTGGCCCGATCGATGCGTAGCTTGGCGAAATCACGCACCGCCTGCTCCACCGGCGGCCACAGCTTCTCCTGATCCGGCGTCAGCGTGAGTCCGGCGTGAACGGCCGCGATCCGCGCATCGGCGAATGCGATCCTGTCCTGCGGACTGAGCTGCATATGCTCGTGGGACCAGGAACGATGCTGGGCATACACCGCCGTTGAACCGGCGATGGCGAGAGCCGCGACACCGGCGAGAAGAACTTTCTTCATCGGAACCTCCTTTGCAAGGTCAGATGAAGATGGGTGCGCGCAGCGCGTCACGCAAATTAAATCCTGGCAAGAAAGCTTCGCTTGCCGGGATTTTTATCCGCCACAATTACATGAACGGAAATAAATCAGAGCATGCCGAGCGCGCGCGGCAGCCAGAGCGAGATCTCCGGAATGTAGGTGACGAGACCGAGGAACACCAACATCGCGACCAACCACGGCAGTACCGCGACGGTTATCTCGCTGATGCCCATTTTGGCAATACTGCTCGCGATATAGAGATTGAGACCCACCGGCGGATGGCAAAGCCCGACCTCCGTGTTCACGATCATCAGAATGCCGAGATGAACCGGATTGATTCCGATGTGCGTCGCAAGCGGAAACAGGATCGGCGCCATGATCAGCAAGATCGACGACGGATCCATGACGTTGCCGGCGGCAAGCAGAATGACGTTGACGACGAGCAGGAATATCCACGGGCTGAAATTTTCGTGGGTGATCCAGGCCGCCATCGCCTGCGGAATCTGCTCGTGCGTCATCAGGAACGAGAACAGCACCGCGTTGGTGATGATGTAGAGCAGCATCGAGCTCATGCTCGCGGCCTGCAGCAGCACGCGCGGAACTTCCGTCAGCTTCAGTTCGCGATAGACGAACACGGTGATGCAGAAGGCATAAACCGCCGCCACCGCCGCCGCTTCCGTCGGCGTGAAGATGCCGCCATAAATTCCGCCGAGCACGATGCCGATCAGCAGAATGCCCCAGAAGCTGTCCTTGAACGCGCGAAGCCGTTCCATGAAGGTCGCACGCGGCATGCGCGGATAGTTGTTGCGCCAGGCGATGTACCAGGTGACAGCCGCCAGCATCAGCGCCAGTACGATGCCGGGCACGATGCCCGCGATAAACAGCGCGCCGATCGAGGTGTTGGTCGAAACGCCGTAGAGCACGAGGATGATCGACGGCGGCACCAGAATGCCGAGCGCGCCCGATGTCGAAATCACGCCGACGCCGAAGCGTTTGGGGAATCCATGCTCGACCATGGCCGGCATCATGATGGAGCCGATCGCCACCACCGTCGCGACGCTCGAGCCTGAAATCGCGGCGAACATCGCGCACGCCGCCACGCCTGCAAGGCCGAGGCCTCCCGGCAGATGGCCGACCAGCGAGGTCGTAAACGTGATCATGCGCCGCGCCACGCCGCCGCGGGTCAGGAACGTGCCCGCGAGGATGAAGAATGGAATCGCCATGATTCCGAAGTTGTCGAGCCCGGAAAACAGTTTCAGGCCGACGCTCTCGATCGGCACGGTCGTCATGGTGAACAGGAAGGTGAGAACGCTCAGGCCGAGCGAAATCGACACCGGCATGCCGGTGAGCATGAGCGCAAAGAGCAGCCCGAAGATGATAAATGCACTCATCACGCTTCTCCCAGGCTGATCGGAGCCTTGGGATCGACGACAATGCCGTCGACGGCGGTGGCATCATGATGCGGCAATTCACCGAAGCGCCAAAAACTCCACATCACCTGCAGGAAACGAAAACACATCAGATATGAACCCAGCGGAATGCACGCGTAGACGATCCAGCTGGGAATCTCGAGATCGGGCGAAACCTGATCCGTGCCCATCAGTTCGAGGACGAACCTCGCACCCATGGTGCCGACGATCGCCGTGAACAGGGCACCGCCGAACAGGCCGAACAGAATGATGGCCTTGTGCCAATTGCCGCGCAGCCGCTTGACCAGCACATCGACGCCGACATGGATGCCGGTCCGGACGCCGTAGGCGGCACCGAACTTGGCCATCCAGATGAACATGTAGATGCAGAGCTCCTGCGACCAGGCGAGATTGATTCCGAACAGATATGGATAGAGCACCGGCACGTCCACCAGGTAACGGTGAACGACGGTGACGAAAGTGAGTATGGTCGCAGCACCCATCAGCGCTGCGATCAGAACCTCTTCCAGCCGGTCAAGGATTCGAAGAAACATGGATGTCCCCCAAGGATCAGGCGGCTGTTGAAGCCGCCTGATCGAAGTTCACGCGCCCAAAGGCGCGTTATGTCTGCCGACGGCTTAGTGCATCGCCGGGCG
>JAFEFK010000713.1 GCA_018240625.1 Pseudomonadota bacterium | reverse complement strand
TTGCGCGCCAGATCAGCCGCAACGCCATCAGCAGCAGGATGAGATAGCCGATGTCGGCATGGATGGAGCGGTGGAAGAAGCGATCGGGCCTAGCTGCCCAGTGATTGAACCAGTAGCCGTAGGCGATCATGCCGATGATCGCGAGACCAAGAGTCCAATGGAAGGCGCGGGACACTGAACCCCAGGTGGTCGTGGTATTCCGGATCATGAACGGACTGTGCCTTTCGAAATGAGGCTCAAGACAGGCCATGAACAAAGGGTTTCGGCAAGCCCTCGCCAGGCAGGCCGGACCTGCATAACCGGCTGGAATAAATCGTCGGCCGGGGCGATCATGCCCTATTGGTGACAGAGCCGCGCCTGACAACCCCATGGTAACCTGACAGGCCTTATCATCCCGCCCGTGGCTCACATTCAGACCATCCTTGTCATCGACTCCGGCCTCGGCGGCCTCACCGTGCTGCGCGAGATCGTCAAGGCGCGGCCCGACGCACGCTATGTCTATGTCGCCGACGACGTCTTCTTTCCGTATGGCAACCATGACGAAGCTGAAATCATCGATCGTGTGATCCCGCTGGTGGGCGAACTGATCGCCGCCCATCGGCCCGACCTGGTGGTGATCGCCTGCAACACGATGTCGGTTTCGGTTATGGCCCCCCTGCGCGCGGCCTATTCGGTACCGTTCGTCGGCACAGTGCCCGCGATCAAGCCGGCCTGCGCGGCGTCGAAAACCAAGCGCGTCTCGGTGCTCGGCACCAGGGCGACGGTAAAGCGCGAGTACACCCAGGCGCTGATCCGGGATCATGCCCAGGCCTGTACCGTGACGCTGGTCGGCTCTGCGAACCTCGCCTCGCTGGCGGAGGATGCCCTGAGCGGCAAAACCGTCAGCGACGGCGATATCCTGCGCGAGATCGCACCCTGTTTCGTTCCGGCCGCCGATGGCAGCGGCCTGCGTACCGACGCTATCGTGCTGGCCTGCACGCACTATCCGCTGTTGCTGGACCGGATGACCGCGCTCGTGCCGTGGCCGGTAGCGTGGATCGATCCGGCGCCGGCGATCGCCCGCCGCGTCGTCGATCTGCTCGGGCCTGACGGCAACGATCCGCATGACTCCCGTGCCGAGATGATTTTTACCTCCGGGCGCAGCCACGCGCTGACGGGCGTGCTTGCGCCCTTCTTTGGCGGCCGGGTTCCGGCTTGAGCCGCCGCCCGTCTTTCACTCCCGCCACCTTGCTGCTAGCGTTCTTCTTCCAAGGGAGAGACGCCATGATCAAAAAAATACTGGTTGGATTGAGTGTCACTGTATTCCTTTGTGCCGGCGCTGCGTTTGCACAGGGCATCAAGCGCACGCCGCTGCAAAAGATCGACTTCCCGGACGGCTACACTACCGTGACGGGCATTGCCGAAATCGGACCCGGCGGCGCAGCCGGGCGGCACACTCACCCCGGCATCGAAACCGGCTATGTGCTGGAGGGCGAAGCGGATCTCCTGATCGACGGCAAGCCGCCACTGCATCTGAAGGCCGGGGATTCCTATGCGATTCCGGCCGGCGCCATTCACGATGCCAAGGTCAGCGGCGATAAGCCACTGAAAGTACTTGGGATTTACATCGTGGACAAAACCAAGCCACTGGCCTCCCCGGCGAATTAGCCGCACGAACCACTTGGCTTCCTGCCCGTTGTCTTATGCTAAATCAGCAACCGGCTGGACCGTCTTCGCGGACCAGCCGGTTTTGACGCAAGGACGCACGCGAATCCATGCGCGGGAAAATCCGGACGATCTCACTG
>JAFEFK010000712.1 GCA_018240625.1 Pseudomonadota bacterium | reverse complement strand
TGCTTCGAAGGCTTGTAGGTCGCGTACAAGGCGATGCCGGTGAACACCGCGCCTCCGACGAGATTGCCGAGCGTGACCGGAATTTGATTCCACACCCACCAGTCGTAGACGCTGACCTTCGCGCCGAGCAGCATGCCGGTCGGGATCACGAACATGTTGACCACGGCGTGCTCGAAGCCGAGCGCGAAGAACAGAAAGATCGGCAGCCAGATCGCGGCAATCTTGCCGACCGTCGACGACGAGGTCATTCCCATCACGACGCCGAGACAGACCAGCCAGTTACACAGAATCCCTTTGACGAACACGCTGACCATGCCGGCGACGCCCAGGGCTTCATTGGCGACCGTCTTGGCTTCGGCAACCGCGATGATGCGGGCCGCGACGCCAGATGGCGCTGACGTTCCCATGTTGGTGAGCGCGATGGCGATCAGGACGCCAAAGGCGATGCTGCCGAGCAGGTTTCCGAGGAACACCCAGGACCAGTTGGCGAGGATGGCGCTCCAGCTCGCTTTGCCTTCGAGGCGCGCCAGCGGCAGCAACCCAAAACTGCCGGTCACGAGTTCGAGGCCGAGCAGAACGATCATCACAAGACTGACCGGGAAGATGAGCGCGCCGACGAGCGGCTGCCCGGTTTGCAGCGCGCCGCCGAAGGCAAGCGTTGTCGCGGCTCCAAGCAGCGCGCCTGACAACACGCCACGGATCAGCAGATCGCGTGGGGCGATGGCCAGCTTCTTCAGGCTCGCGTCGATCATCGCGAGAACAACGTCAGCGGGTTTTGCGTAATCCATATCGGGCTCCTGCGGCTGCGCGTTGGTGCAGCGGTCATGAGAAAAGGAATCCGCGATGATCCCTCGCGGATGAGCCGAGCCCATCCCGGAGGCGGTCGGCTCGCCACCTCTATTCAAACCCTGTGCCACTGCAGCAAAATTTGAAATAGTTTATATATTTCAGTAATTTATATATGCCGCAAGGCGGCGTTTGCGGGTACCCGGATCAATTCTGGTGCTGGATTAAAAAGCAATGGATGAAAATTTAGGCGAAATACGTTTCGGCTCAATAGTTGGGCATTCGGGCGCGTCTGGCTGAATACTCTCAAACTTGTATTTCCTGATGATCGAGGCTAGCTGCAGCCTGTCAATCAGGCAGATCGCAATGCACAAGGCCGCCGCGCCAAAAGTCAGTTTTGTTTCACTGGGATGTCCCAAGGCGCTCGTGGACTCCGAGCGCATCATTACGCGGCTGCGTGCCGAGGGTTACGAACTCGCGCGCAAGCACGACGGCGCTGACCTCGTGATCGTCAACACCTGCGGTTTCCTTGACAGCGCCAAGCAGGAATCGCTGGGCGCCATCGGCGAAGCCATGGCCGTCAACGGCAAGGTCGTCGTGACCGGCTGCATGGGCGCGGAGCCGGAGCAGATCGAAAAGGCCTATCCGGGCGTGCTCTCGATATCCGGTCCGCAACAGTATGAAAGCGTGCTCGACGCCGTGCACCGCGCCATTCCGCCGCTGCACAATCCGCATCTCGACCTGGTGCCGCCGCAGGGCATCAAGCTCACGCCGCGCCATTACGCCTACCTGAAGATTTCCGAAGGCTGCAACAACCGCTGCACCTTCTGCATCATCCCGAAACTACGCGGCGATCTGGTCTCGCGCCCGGCCGCCGACGTGCTGCGCGAAGCCGAACGGCTGGCGAAAGCCGGCGTCAAGGAATTGCTGGTCATCTCGCAGGACACCAGCGCCTATGGGCTCGACATCAAATATGCGACGAGCCTCTGGAAGGAGCGCGAGGTGCGCGCGAAGTTCCTCGACCTGTCGCGTGAGCTCGGCGGGCT
>JAFEFK010000711.1 GCA_018240625.1 Pseudomonadota bacterium | reverse complement strand
GCCATGATGCGCAGAAACAGCACCAGTCGCCCGGTCCAGGCGTTTTCGTCGGTTTCCGTTCGTCCGGACGAGATCGCGGCCACCGACATGGCGTTGTCTCGCGGTGTCTGATCGCGCGATGAGGTATCAGGCATCAGGATATGTGCTCGTGGCCAGATGAGGCGGTTAGGAGCCGATTCATGACCGTTTGGGACCGTAAAATCAATTGTGTTGGGTTGGGCGCACGAACGCGGTGACGAACCTCGATCCGGGTGCTAGAATTGGAACAAATCCAATCCGTTTCTGGCCTTCGGGAGTGTCGGCAACATGGCGATCAAATTCGGGCGTCCCATTGAAATGCGGGATGCGCCCCGCCGGGAAGCTGTTCTTTCCTCCCCTCCCCTCGACCTCGTGACCCGGCCGCGCCGCAATCGCAAGGCGGAATGGGCGCGCCGGATGGTCCGCGAAAACGTTCTCACCACCAACGACCTGATCTGGCCGTTGTTCGTGGTCGATGGCAACAACAAGCGGACGCCTGTCACCTCGATGCCGGGCGTCGACCGCCTCAGCGTCGATCAATGCGTTCGCGACGCCGAGCGCGCGATGAAATTGAATATCCCCTGCATCGCGCTGTTTCCTTACACCGATCCGTCCCTGCGTGACGACACCGGCAGCGAAGCGCTCAACGCCAACAATCTGGTGTGCAAGTCGGTTCGCGCCATCAAGAAGGAATTTCCCGAGATCGGCGTGCTCTGCGACGTGGCGCTCGATCCCTTCACCAGTCACGGCCATGACGGGTTGATCGAGGACGGCAGGATTCTCAACGACGAGACCGTCGCGGTGCTGGTTCAGCAGGCGCTGGTGCAGGCGGAAGCCGGCTGCGACATCATCGCCCCTTCGGACATGATGGACGGCCGCGTCGGCGCCATCCGCGAGGCGCTGGATGATGCGGGCTTTCTCGACGTGCAGATCATGGCTTACGCCGCGAAGTATGCGTCGGCGTTTTACGGTCCGTTCCGCGACGCTATCGGTTCGGCCAAGACGCTGACCGGCGACAAGCGCACTTATCAGATGGACTCGGCCAACTCCGACGAAGCACTGCGCGAGGTCGAACTCGACATCGCCGAGGGTGCCGACATGGTGATGGTCAAGCCGGGAATGCCGTATCTCGACATCGTGCGCCGGGTGAAAGACACCTTTGGCATGCCGACGTTCGCCTACCAGGTGTCCGGCGAATACGCGATGATTGCGGCGGCTGCCGGCAATGGCTGGATCGACGGCGACCGCGCCATGATGGAAAGCCTCCTGGCGTTCAAGCGGGCTGGCGCTGACGGCGTGTTGACTTATTTCGCGGTGGCGGCGGCGGAAAAGCTGAAGCAGCAAACCTGACGTTTCGCCACAGTCGCCCGCGACCATTGCTGTTCCGTAACGGTTGCGAGGTCTTGCAACCCTGGCAGGCCGTCGCCATGTCGTGGGGCGGCGAAGATGCGCCATGGAGAATTGGTCATGACCGAAGGTGGCTCAAGCAACGTGAATGGCGGCAACTCCGCCGATTCCAGGCCGCATGCGTTTGATCCCTGGATGCAGCCGGAACTGTTTCGCGGGGTTCTGACGCGGCGGTTTTTTGCGTTCCTGATCGATCTCGTGGTGCTCTCGATTCCGGTGATCCTCGGGGTGATCTTTATCGCGGTGTTCGGCGTAGTCACGCTGGGGCTGGGCTGGGCGCTATTCTGGCTGGTGTCCCCCGCCTCGCTGATCTGGGCCGTCGTCTATTACGGCGCATCCCTCGGGGGGCCGCACTCCGCAACCGTCGGCATGCGCGTCATGGATTTGGAAATGCGAACCTGGTACGGCGCTCCCAGCTATTTCGTGCTCGGCGCCGCGCACGCCGTCCTTTTCTGGCTCTCGGTGTCGTTCTTTACACCGCTGATTCTGTTGATCGGTCTTTTCAACGGACGGCGCCGGTTGCTGCATGATATGTTGCTGGGAACCGTCGTGATCAACAATTCGATTCGCGT
>JAFEFK010000710.1 GCA_018240625.1 Pseudomonadota bacterium | reverse complement strand
AGGGCAAACTCAGTCACACAAAAGGTGCGGTTTGCACAACACCCCTTGCGTTTCTACTGCCTGAATGGCGTGGATCAGAAACCCATGCCGCCATAAGATCCACGTCATCGGATGCTGAGCGACTCAGTATTATTGGTTTAGCTGTCGCCCGCTTTCCTATACTTTTTCCAGCATTCGCCGATGGTGGAACGATCATTTGTTTTATAAGGCTCGACCGTATCCAAAAGCCGCGTCATCTCCTTCACCTGAGATGGAAGTCGGGATTTTGGTTTCATGTGAGCTTCGACGAATGTGTGAGCTTCCATGACCGACAATGTTTCGACCTTCCGGTGCTGCTTTTCCCCATTTGAGGCAGTGATCATCACCATACGGTCGATACCGTATTCCGCGAACATTTCGATCTGCACAGTCGACGTCGGCCCTGTTGCAGCCTTGCCGACGTTTTGCACAATCTTCATCAACGCGATGCGGTTCAGCTCGGCATTTTCTCTGGTGATCGCGTCGCCATGGTGTTTAATAAACTCGTTAACGATTGATTCGGATGTCGCGCCCTTTACCGCCATTCGGGACTTTAGGGCTGCCATCAGATTCTTCACTTCCGGCGCAAGTTTCTTTGCCACGATTTTCCCACTCCTCTGCGAATCGCGTCAGCCACTCTAGCGCATCTGGAAGATGTAAAGTGATTTCTCCGTCATTTAGTAGCACGCTTCCCCCTGCAATTACGTCGGAGGGGTCGTCTCTGTTTGAGGCTAGGGCGACGATGGCCATGCGGAGTCGCATTATCTGATCATAACGGCGTGATGCGTCAGACCTTCGTTTTTTGATTGAGGCGATGGCAGCACGATCGGGATCATTGAGTGCTGGCTGCAATGAACCATCCTCTGCCTGCACGCGGCCGCCCAGCAGGCGTCCGATCCCCGCAGCCTCTTGTGGCGTCGGTCGCTTGTGGTGCTTGCGCAAATAGTCGGAGTAAGCATTCTTGCCATATTCCGACTCGAGGGCGAGCGCTTCGGAATTTAAAAGGTGGCGTTGGTTGTGTGCATCGGCGGCATTATTGAGATTCACGACGTTCACGCTCAAATCGTTCGATACGATCTGTAGCGCAATTCCTTGTGCGCCGCGGTTCATCTGATCTCCTCCCATCTTGTGTTTACCTATCGTTAACAAACGTCGCTGTGGTTGAAAGTGCCCCGTCGCAACACCGGGATATAAAGTGCTGTTCAAAATTTAGAGCAATCTGCGTGCCGCGAAGAAAAGCCAACAAACGCTGTAGGTTGCTCAATTGAGTATTCGCCGATTGCCGTCAGAAAATGCCTGCCGAGGCTATTTTTGCCTATTGAATGGTGTGGACTAAACGGTGCGCCGGTAAGTTGGACTGCTGCAGGCGGTGCTGGCTTTCGCATTCTTGTCCAGCGAGACTCCGGGTTCGCGCGGCTTACGCCGCGCTCGGAATGACCAAACGAAAAGGGCGCAGCTCTCGCTGCGCCCTTCGTGTCTGTGTTGAGCGAAGGATTTGCCCCGACCCCAACCCTCCCCCGCAAGCGGGGGAGGGAGAAGAAAAAAGCCCGACGTTTCCGCCGGGCTTCGTGTTTGTATTCGTGTGGAGAGGCGTGGATCAGAAATCCATGCCGCCCATGCCGCCGCCCGGAGGCATGCCGCCGGCAGCCGCGCCACCCTTCTTGGGTAGTTCGGCCACCATCGCCTCGGTGGTGATCAGGAGTGCCGCGACCGACGCCGCGTTCTGGATCGCCGCACGCACGACCTTGGTCGGGTCGATGATTCCCTTGGAGATCAGGTTGACGTATTCGCCGGTCTGCGAGTCGAAGCCGTACGCATACTGGTCCTTCTCCAGGATCTTGCCGACGATGACGCTGCCGTCCTCGCCCGCGTTGATCGCGATCTGGCGGGCCGGCGACGACAGCGCCTTGCGCACGATCTCGACGCCGGTCTTCTGGTCGTCGTTCGCGGTCTTGATCTTCTTGAGCTGCTCGGAGGCGCGGAGCAGGGCGACGCCGCCGCCCGGCACGATGCCTTCTTCCACGGCCGCGCGGGTCGCATGCATCGCGTCGTCCACGCGATCCTTGCGCTCCTTCACCTCGACCTCGGTCGCGCCGCCGACGCGGATCACCGCGACGCCGCCTGCGAGCTTGGCCAGACGCTCCTGCAGCTTCTCGCGGTCGTAGTCCGAGGTGGTTTCCTCGATCTGCGCCTTGATCTGCTGCACGCGCGCCTCGATGTCGGCTTTCTTGCCGGCGCCGTTGACGATGGTGGTGTTCTCCTTGTCGATCATCACCTTCTTGGCCTTGCCGAGCATGGCGAGGGTGACGTTCTCAAGCTTGATGCCGAGGTCTTCGCTGATGGCCT
>JAFEFK010000070.1 GCA_018240625.1 Pseudomonadota bacterium | reverse complement strand
GCTGCCGATCGTGATCGTCCCGTAGATCGTGCCGACGCGCTCGCCGCGAAAGATCCTGATGGCAGTGGAGGTGATCAGCGGCCCGCGCGATCCGACCATGCTGCCGAAGCAGATGACAAATCCCGTGAGCAGCGGGTAATTCGGATACCATTGCAGCAGCCACAGCATGACGATGCCGACAATCGAAAGCGCATAGCTGAACAGGACTGAGGGCCTGCGCCCAATGATGCCGTCGAGCCAGCTGACGCCAAGCATGCCAAACAGCAGAACGACACCGCTGAAACCCCAGGCGGTCGCGGCTTGCAGCGGCGGAAATCCGACATCGATCAGATAAGCGACGATCTCCGGCGAGATCGCGTACATCCCGATTGCCGTGAAGAAAAAGGTCGCAAACAGCGCCCAGAAGGCGTGGTGCCGCATGGCGCTCAGCAGCGTCCAGCCTTCATCCGTGAGATTGGCCGGGGCGGCATTTTCCAAATGAACGGACCCGCCTGCGAACAGGCGCCAGGGCAGAATCAAAAGCGGCGCCAGCAGCGCAAGCACGGCGAACCCGAACCATTCATAGGCGCCGCGCCAGCCGAAATGATCGATCAGGATCTGCGCGACCGGCAACAGTAGTAGAATGCCGGCGCCGGTTGCCGAATAGACCACCGACATCGCCGTGGGCAATCGCTTGCTGAACCAGCGCCCGAGCAGGATCGAGTTCGGCACGATGCCGATGCAGGCGACGCCGAAGCCGACACAGACACCGATGGTCAGCCGGAATTGCCAGAGGTGTTGGGCGTAGGAGGTTACCAGGAACGCGCCGCCCAGCAACAGCATGCCCAGCGTGTAGACGAGGCGCGGGCCCGAGCGGTCGAACAGCCGTCCGATCAGCGGTGCGGCCAGACCTCCGCACAGCGAGGTGAGTGCATAGATCGACACGACCTCGGCGCGGTCCCAGCCGAACGATCGCGAGATCGGCAGCAGGAATACGGTGAAGGTTTCGCTGAGGCCGCGGCCGAGCACCGACAGCACAAAGCAGGCCCCGAGAATGGAGAGTGCTGTGCGCTGAGAGCTTCGCTGGTCCATCAGGCGATTGATCCGGCCAAAATGTGGTGCCGGATCATGGAGCCCAATTCGGCGGCCGTGAGCAGCCGCCATTTGGGAATACGGCTATGCAGGCCGCAGCAACACGTGTCGCTTCTTGCCAAACGAGAGTTTGATCACGCCTTCCGGTGTGAGGTTGGCGGGCGTCAGCGTCATTTTCTCATCGGTGATTGCAACGTCGTTGACGCGAAGGCCGCCGCCCTTGATCTGGCGGCGTGCTTCGCCGTTCGAGGCGACGAGTCCTGCCTTGACGAACAGCGCGAGAACGCCTGTTCCGTCGGCAAGTTCGCTATGCGAAATATCCAGCGTGGGAAGACTCTCGGCGATGGCGCCTTCCTCGAATGTCGTGCGCGCGGTATCGGCGGCTTTGTCTGCCTCGGCGCGGCCATGCAGCAGCGCGGTTGCCTCTGTCGCCAGTACCTTCTTGGCCTCGTTGATTTCGGAGCCCTGCAACGCCGCAAGTTTCGCGATCTCGCCCATCGGCAGGATCGTGAACAGCTTGAGGAATCTTTCGACGTCGGCGTCTTCCGTGTTGCGCCAGTATTGCCAGTAATCATAGGAGCTGAACTGATCGGCATTGAGCCAGACGGCGCCCGCGGCGGTCTTGCCCATCTTGGCGCCGGAGGCCGTTGTCAGCAAATGCGTCGTCAGCGCATAGAGTTGATGGGTGCCCATGCGGCGGCCAAGATCGACACCGGTGACGATGTTGCCCCATTGATCGGAGCCGCCCATTTGCAGATTGCAGCCGTATCGCCTCGCCAGTTCGACGAAATCGTAGGCCTGACAGATCATGTAGTTGAATTCGATGAAGCTCATTTCCTGGTCTCGATCGAGACGAAGTTTGACCGAGTCCATGGACAGCATGCGATTGACCGAGAAGTGACGGCCGATATCGCGCAGCATTTCGATGTAGTTGAGTTTGGTCAGCCATTCCGCGTTGTCGGCCATCAAGGCATCTGTCTTCGCGTCGCCGAATTGCATAAAGCGCTTGAAGACACCTTTGATGGAGTCCTTGTTCGCGTTGATCTGCTCGACGGTGAGAATCGGACGCGTTTCATCCTTGCCGGAAGGATCGCCGACACGGGTGGTGCCGCCACCCATCAGCGTAATTGGCTTGCCGCCTGTCTGCTGTAACCAGTGCAGCATTGTGGCCGAGATCAAATGGCCGATGTGCAGCGATGGCGCCGTACAATCATAGCCGACATAGGCCACGATTTCGCCGCGTGCGGCCAAGGCGTCAAGCCCCTCGGGATTCGACACCTGATGGATAAAACCCCGTTCCTGGAGCGTTTTAAGAAAATCCGACTTAAAGGCGACCATCGCTATGTGACTCTGATCATTCTTATTTGACTCTATCGCAACTCAATTCCGGCGCATGGTAGCCGGACACTGCCCCTTGGGCGTGCTGTGTGGCATTATAAGATGTGCGCGTTTGGCACAAGTTTCGACTGGCCGGACGCTGCAAAAGGGCGCCCAAACCATGATGATGACCGCAATCGGTCTGATGAGCGGCACCTCGCTGGACGGGGTGGATGTCGCCTTGATCGAAACCGACGGCAAGCGGGTGGCCGCATTCGGGCCGTCCGGTTACCGGCCCTACACGGAAAATGAGCGCGGCCTGTTGCGCGAAGCTCTCGCAGCGGCGGTCGATCTGCCCCGGCGCGAAGCGCGGCCGGGCGTGATCGGCGAAGCCGAAAAAGCCGTGACCATTGCGCACGCCGAAGCCATCGCGGCCTTCACGGCACAAAATCACATTACGCGCGAGGACATCGATATCGTCGGCTTTCACGGTCAGACCGTTCTGCATCGGCCGGCTCAGGGATTGACGGTGCAGATCGGCGACGCTGCGGCCCTCGCCAAGGCGATCCATGTTCCCGTGATGCACGACTTCCGCGCCGCCGATGTGGCTGCCGGCGGCCAGGGCGCGCCGTTTGTGCCCGTCTATCATCGCGCGCTGGCGCAATCGCTCGGCCGCGAGGGGCCGATCTGTGTGGTCAACATCGGTGGCGTCTCCAACATCACCTATATCGACGGCGCGGATACGCTGATCGCCTGCGATACCGGGCCGGGTAATGCGCTGCTCGATGATTTCATGTTCCGGGTCATGAGCCAGCAATTCGACTGCGAGGGCCGGCTGGCAGCGCAGGGACATCCCGACGAAGCGTGGATCGCGCGTGGCCTGCAGCACCCGTTCTTCGCGCTGCCCCCGCCAAAATCGCTCGACCGCAACGATTTCGCCTCCCTCGTGCTGCGCGATATGCCGCCGGCCGACGGCGCGGCGACGCTCACGGCGTTTACTGCCGCTGCGATCGCCAAAATCATTCCGCTGCTGCCGAAGCCGCCGAAAAGCTGGATCGTGGTCGGTGGCGGCGCGCGTAACCTGACCATGCTCCGGATGCTGCGGGAGAAGGTCGCGCCCGCGACCGTCGAACCGGCCGATGTGTTGGGCTGGTCGGCCGACGCCATGGAGGCGCAGGCGTTCGGTTTCCTCGCGGCGCGCGGCCTGAAAGGCCTGCCGTTGAGCTATCCGGCGACTACCGGCGTGCCGATGCCGATGACCGGCGGCGTGATCGCGCGGCCCTGAGCGATCCTGCTCGGGCCGCGAACAAAATTAGCGGATGTTGGCCAGCCGCATGTCGAGATAGCCGGTGACGGTTTCCATCAACGGCTCCATCTTGTCTTCAAAGAAATGGTTGGCGCCCGGAATGGTCTGCTGATCGATCACGATGCCCTTTTGGGTCTTCAGCTTCTCCACCAGCGTCGTGACATCCTTCGCCGGCGCGACGATATCCTTTTCGCCGTGAACGATGAGGCCCGACGACGGGCAGGGCGCCAGAAACGAGAAATCATACCGGTTGGGCTCTGGCGCGATCGAGATAAAACCTTCCACTTCGGGCCGGCGCATCAGGAGTTGCATGCCGATCCAGGCGCCGAACGAGAATCCCGCGACCCAGCAGGCGCGCGCCTCGGGATTGATGGTCTGTGCCCAATCGAGCGCGGATGCAGCATCCGACAATTCGCCGGTGCCATGGTCGAAGGCACCCTGGCTGCGGCCGACGCCACGGAAATTGAACCGCAGCACCGAAAAGCCGCGCGCCACGAAGGCGTAGTAAACTTGATAGACGATCGGGTGATTCATGCTGCCGCGGAATTGCGGATGCGGATGCAGGACCATCGCGATCGGCGCATTCTTCTGCTTCGCCGGGTGATAGCGGCCTTCGAGACGGCCGGCGGGACCGGTGAAAATGACTTCAGGCATCGGGAATCCTTGGCAAATCGGCCGGTTTCGCGCAGGGCGGGTTCGGGTCGCAACCCTGCGGACGAAAGGCGATCAAGGTACCGCACGGCGATACGCTGTGGGCACTGGTGAACATGAGGCCGCGTTCTAACATAGGGCAAGGGGCAAAAAGCAAGCATCTTGCACGGTTGTGTCCATGATCGCCGAGAAGGGCTTATAAGAACAACGCCATGCAGAACCGCGTCTATCTCGACTGGAATGCAACCACGCCGCTACGCCCTGAGGCGCGGGAGGCGATGGCGGCTGCGTGGGATCTTGGGGGCAATCCGTCGTCCGTCCATGCCGAAGGGCGGCGCGCGCGCGGGCTGGTGGAGGACGCGCGCGGCGCGGTCGCGGCGGCGATCGGCGCGGAGCCCCGCAACGTGGTCTTCACATCAGGCTGCACCGAAGCCAACGCGCTCGCATTGACACCTGGAATCTCAGCACAGTCCGGTCAGGCTATTGATCGGCTTGTTGTTTCGGCTATCGAGCATGCCTCGGTCCTGGCCGGCGGCCGGTTCTCACCGGACCGGATCGCGCTCGCGCCGGTGCATCGCTCCGGTCTCATCGATCTCACAACGCTTCGGGCGATGCTCGCAGGCGGGCCACCCGCGCTGGTGTCGGTCATGCTTGCCAATAATGAGACCGGCGCCATCCAGCCGGTCGCAGACGTCGCCGATCTGGTTCATGAGGCAGGCGGCCTGCTGCATGTCGATGCGGTTCAGGCGCTTGGGAAAATATCTTTTAATATCAAGGAATTAAAGGCTGACCTTGTTTCGATTTCCGCGCACAAGATCGGCGGACCAACGGGGATCGGCGCCTTGGTGCTTGCGGAGAACCTTACGGGCCCTCCGGCGTTGATCCGGGGCGGCGGTCAGGAGCGGGGACGCCGGGCCGGAACGGAGAATGTGCCGGCCATTGCGGGCTTCGGAGCGGCTGTGAGGTCCGCGATGGTCAATCGCGAGGCCGACATGGCCCGGGTCGAAAGCCTGCGGAACCGGCTCGAACAAGGCTTGCGGCAAACCCAAGGCAACGGACGAGGCAGCGTGATTTTTTCGCAAGACGTCGCCCGCTTGGCGAATACGACCCTTTTTGGGGTTCCAGGCCTGCGGGCGGAACGCCCGCACATCGGTTTCGATCTCGAAGGTATCGCCGTACCCTCGGGTTCCGCGTGTTC
>JAFEFK010000709.1 GCA_018240625.1 Pseudomonadota bacterium | reverse complement strand
TTCAAGGTGTTCGCGCGGATGCTGGAAGACCCGAAGAACCAAGTCTGGGCGATTCCGGGTCCGGGTGGCGGTAGCCGCGCGTTCTGCGACCGGATGAATTCATGGGCGCAGGGCGAGGGCCAGCCAGGATTAGGTTATATAATCTTCGACCATGAAATGGTGACGGCAACTGGCAACACACCCGCTGACGCGCTGAAGAATGCCATTGGCGGCGATAATAGAGTGGGTACCGGCAAAGTCACAGGTAAGGGGCCAGTTGCTAATAATGTAGGGCCTGAGCGCACGGCCGCGATCCGCGCCCAACTCGGTCTGAAGGAAGGCGACGCGGCGTTCTTCGTCGCCGGCGATCCGGCAAAATTCTGGAAATTCGCAGGGCTCGCCCGCACACGGCTCGGCGAGGAGTTGAACCTGATCGACAAGGACCGGTTCGAACTCGCCTGGATCGTCGATTTTCCGATGTACGAATACAACGAGGAAGACAAGAAGGTCGACTTCTCCCACAACCCGTTCTCGATGCCGCAAGGCGGCCTCGATGCGCTGAAAAATCAGGATCCGCTGACGATCAAGGCGTTCCAGTACGACATCACCTGCAACGGTTATGAAATTGCCTCCGGCGGTATCCGCAACCACCGGCCGGAAGCTATGGTGAAGGCGTTCGAGATCGCAGGTTACGGCGAAACGGACGTGGTCGAGCGCTTCGGCGGCATGTACCGCGCATTCCAGTATGGCGCGCCGCCCCATGGCGGCATGGCGGCCGGCGTCGATCGCATTGTCATGTTGCTGTGCGGCACGAACAACCTGCGCGAAATCTCGCTGTTTCCGATGAACCAGCGCGCGGAAGACCTGCTGATGGGGGCGCCGTCCGACGTCACGCCGAAGCAGTTGCGCGAACTGCATATCCGGCTCAATCTGCCACAGAACTGATTGAGATAAGACCAGTCGCCGAAACATGAATTCGGGGCTGAAGTTAGCCGCGGGGGGAGTAGGTAGCGTGTCGTCTTCAGAAGATCTCCGGTCCGCAGCACTGGCCTATCATCGCTTTCCGCGTCCCGGAAAAGTGGAGATACAGGCCTCCAAGCCGCTCGCCAACCAGCGCGACCTCGCGCTGGCCTATACACCGGGCGTTGCCGCCGCCTGTGAGGAGATCGCGGCCAATCCAGCCGAAGCCGCGACCCTTACCAGCCGCGCCAATCTGGTCGCCGTGGTGACCAACGGCACGGCGGTGCTCGGCCTGGGCAATATCGGTCCGCTCGCCTCAAAGCCTGTGATGGAAGGCAAGGCGGTCCTGTTCAAGAAATTTGCCGGGATCGACGTGTTCGACATCGAGATCGCTGCCGATACCATTGAGCGGGTGGTCGAAACCGTTGCAGCGCTGGAGCCGACGTTCGGCGGCATCAACCTCGAGGATATCAAAGGACCGGAGTGCTTTGAGATCGAGGAGCAGCTCAAGGCGCGGATGAAAATTCCGGTCTTCCATGACGATCAGCACGGCACTGCCATCATCGTTGCCGCGGCCATCACCAACGGACTGTTGTTGAACGGCAAGCAGTTGTCCGAGGTCAAGATCGTGGCTTCGGGCGCGGGTGCGGCCGCCATCGCCTGCCTCAATCTGCTGGTGTCGATGGGCGCACAGCGCAAGAACATCTGGGTCTGCGATATCGACGGTCTTGTTTACGACGGCCGGAATACCCTGATGGACAAGTGGAAGTCGGTCTACGCGCAGAAGTCCGACAAGCGCAAGCTGGCCGACGTGATCGCCGGCGCCGATATTTTCCTCGGGGTTTCCGCCGGCAATGTTCTGAAGCCGGAGATGGTGGCGCAGATGGCGGACAAGCCGTTGGTGATGGCGCTTGCCAATCCGACGCCGGAAATCATGCCGGATGAAGCGCGCAAGGTGCGGCCCGATGCCATGATCTGCACCGGGCGTTCCGATTTTCCCAATCAGGTAAATAACGTTCTTTGCTTCCCCTTCATCTTCCGCGGCGCGCTCGACGTCAGCGCAACCGCGATCAATGAGGAGATGAAGCACGCCGCCGTCGACGCGATCGCGCAGCTTGCGCGTGATCCGCCTTCCGATGCCGTCGCGTCCGGTTTCGATAGCGGAGAGGCCCAGGGGTTTGGACCGGGATCGTTGATCCCGAGCCCGTTCGATCCGCGGCTGATCCTGCGCATTGCACCGGCCGTCGCAAAGGCTGCGATGGCGTCGGGCGTCGCGACGCGGCCGATCACAAATTTTGAGGAATACCACGCCGGCCTGGAGCGATTTGCATTCCGGTCCGGGCTTGTCATGAAGCCGGTGTTCGCCAAGGCCAAGACTCAGCCGGTCCGGGTGATTTACGCCGAGGGCGAAGATGAGCGCGTGTTGCGGGCAACCCAGGTCGTGCTCGAGGAACAACTGGCGCGGCCGATTCTGGTGGGGCGCCCGTCAGTAGTGGAGACCCGTATCAAACGGCTCGGTCTTGCCATCAAAGCCGGCAAGGATTTCGACCTGGTCAATCCGGAGGACGATCCGCGCTACCGGTCCTACGTGCAATCCTACATTGACGTGGCTGGCCGTCACGGTGCGACACCCGACGTCGCCCGCACCACGATCCGCACCAATGCGACCGTCATCGCCGCGCTCGCGGTGGTGCGCGGCGAAGCCGACGCGATGCTGTGCGGTGTCGAGGGCAGCTATATGCGACACCTCCGGCATATCAGGGAAATCATCGGCTATCTGCCGGGGGCAAGCGATTTCGCAGCGCTCTCGCTGATGATTACCAGCAAGGGTGCGTATTTTATCGCCGATACGCAGGTACGCCCCAATCCGTCGGCCGAGGAACTTGCCGATATCGCGGCTCAAGCGGCCGTGCATGTGCAGCGCTTCAATCTCAAGCCGAAGATCGCCTTCGTCTCGCACTCCGATTTCGGCAGCTACGATACCGAATCCTCGCGCAAGGTTCGTCGGGCTGCCAACCTGTTCATCGATCGCCATCCGGAGATCGAGGCCGACGGCGAAATGCAGGGCGATACCGCATTGTCCGAAGCCGCGCGCGAATTGATCCTGCCCCATTCGCGCCTGAAGGGCGTCGCCAATGTGCTGATCCTGCCCAATCTCGATGCGGCGAATGCCGCCTATCAGATGATCAAGATGCTTGGCGATGCGCTGCCGGTCGGTCCCATTCTGATCGGCCCGGCCCGGCCGGCGCATATTCTGACGCCGTCGGTAACCGCGCGCGGCATTCTCAACATGACGGCCGTGGCGGTTGTCGAAGCGCAGGAGCGGGCGAGCCGACAGCAACCGACGCTGTTCGGCTGAAATGTGATCGAGGTCGACCTTTTGATCTTTCAAAACGTCGTGCGGGGCGCACATACTCGAATTGTTAAGGGACGATCCACGTCCAGACTATTTTAGTGAGGCCAATCATGCCAGCGTTTATCACTTTCGGACGGGTCTTGTTTTCGGTGCTGTTCATCGTTTCAGGCGCATCCAAGCTGTTCGACATCGCGGCGACGACGGAAGAGATTGCATCCAAGGTTGTCATTCCGGCCGTGCTCGCTAGCTACACAACCCAGCTTCAGGACCTGACCGGCATGCCCATGGCTCAGATGCTGGCGATTGCGGCAGGCGCGCTCGAACTGATCTGTGGTCTGCTGATCGCGCTTAACTTCGGCGCGCGGTTTTT
>JAFEFK010000708.1 GCA_018240625.1 Pseudomonadota bacterium | reverse complement strand
GGCCCCGACGCCGAAAAATGCAGCGTGGCCGAGCGACACGATGCCCGCATACCCAAGAATCAAATCAAGCGAGAGCGCAAACAGTGCGAGCCGCAATATCTCCGTCATGATCAGGTAGCGCGACGGAAACAGAAATCCGCAACTGAGAACTGCGATCCAGAATACGATTTCGGCGGGACGCCAGCGCGCCGCGCGCGTCGCGTGTTCCGACATGTCGGGCAAGGCCGCCGCCACCGGAATCACCGCGCCGCCGTGCGGCCGAACAAACCGTTCGGACGCCAGATCAGGATCGCAATCATCATCGCATAAATAATGAAAGGACCCAGTTTCGGCAGATAATACTTTCCGGCCACATCGGCGATACCGAGAAGCAACGAGGCAAGAAATGGCCCCGTCATGCTGGACGAGCCGCCGACGGTCACGACGATCAGAAAATAGATCATGAACTTGAGCGGGAAATAGGGATCGAGGCCCAGAATTTCCGCGCTGAGCGCGCCGCCGAGACCCGCAAGACCGCAACCGAATGCAAACGTAAAGGCAAACACCTGCGGCACATTGATGCCGAGTCCGCCTGCGGCGCGCGGATCATCCACCGCGGCGCGAAGCCGGCTACCGAATCGTGTGCGCGCCAACACGAGTTGAAGCCCGGCCGTCAGTAAACCGCAGATCATGATGATCATCAGCCGATAGCGTCCGACGCCAACGCCGAAGACCTCCATCTGACCTTCGAGCGAAGCCGGCAATTTGATGAAAACCCGCGACGATCCCATGACGTAATCGACCGCGGCTACCGACATGAAGACAAGCCCGATGGTGAACAGCACCTGGTCGAGATGACTTCGATGATAAAGGTGCCGGTAAAGCCCGCGCTCAAAGACGACGCCGATCAATGCGCTGGCGATAAAGGCCATCGGCAGTGCTGCGAAAAACGGCCAGCCGGACTGATTGACCAGCACGGCGCAAACGTAGCCGCCCGCCATCGCGAACGCGCCGTGGGCGAGGTTGACGAAATTCATCAGGCCGAGCGTGACCGCAAGTCCGCATGCGAGCACAAACAGCAGCATGCCGTAGGCGACGCCGTCGAACAGGATGGTGAAGAGCGCGGTCATCCAGCGAACGCTCCTGCAGAAACGACAGAGCCCCTCACCCGGTTCATGGAGTCGAGGTCCATGAACCGACCTCTCCCCGCGGGCGGAGAGAGGTAATCGTGCAGCAACGTCTAGCGCGCTCTCTCGCCCCGTTCTTACGGGGAAAGGGTCGGGACGAGGGGCTGCCGCTCAGCCGGAACATGTTGAGTTGATGCCCTCACTTCTTCGTCTTGCCGGGGTCCTTGACGTCCTTGAAGGTCTCGAACTCGACGTTGTAGAGCTGGCCGTTCACCTTCTCGACTTTGCGGATGTAGACGTTCTGAACGATATCGCGGGTATCGGGGTCGATCGAGATCGGACCGCGCGGGCTTTCCCATTTCATACCCTTCATTGCCGCGATCAGCGCGTCTCCGTCGGTCTTGCCACCGGTCTTCTCCAGCGCGGCATAGATCAGATGGATGCCATCGTAGCCACCCACCGCCATGAACCCCGGACGCTGGCCGAAATCCTTCTCGTAGGTGGCGACAAAATCCTTGTTCATCTGCGAGGGATGCGCAGCCGAATAGATGTGCGCGGTGACGGTGCCGAGAGCCGCATCGCCCATGCCGTTGAGAAGATCGTCATCCATGACGTCGCCCGGCCCGATCACCTTGATGCCGGCCTTGTCGAGGCCGCGCTCCGCGTACTGTTTCATGAAGCTGCCGCCCTGGCCTGCCGGCACGAACACGAACATCGCGTCGGGCTTGGAGTCCTTCATGCGCTGCAGGAACGGTGCGAAATCCGGATTGGCCAAGGGTACCTTGACCTCCTCGACGATCGTGCCACCACCGGCAGTAAAATGCTCCTTGAAGAACTTCAGCGCGTCATTTCCCGGTGCATAGTCCGAAGTCAGCGTCGCGACCTTCTTGATGCCATTCTTGACCGCCCAGTCGCCAATAATCGTGGACGATTGCGCGAGCGTGAAGCTGGTCCGCACAATGTAAGGCGACCGCTCGGTGATAACAGACGTACCGGCCGCCATGACGACTTCAGGTACCTTGGCCTGAGTAGCCAATGGCGCTGCGGCGAAGGCCGCTGGCGTAATGCCAAAGCCGGCGATGAAGCTGACCTTGTCGTTGACGATCAGTTCCTGCGCGAGGCGCTTGGTGTTGTCGGGAACCGCGGCGTCGTCCTTGAGAATGATCTCGATCTTCTTGCCCGCGACGGTGTCGCCATGCTGCTTCATGTAAAGCTTGACCGCATTGTCGATCTGCTTGCCCGTCGAGGCCTGTCCGCCCGTCATCGGCAGAATCAGGCCGATCTTCACGGCATCCTCGGCTTGAGCGGCGGCAAATGCCGACGCGCCGACAAGTGCGGCACCAGCCAGCAATAATTTTGTGCGAATGGACATAGGCGTTCTCCCCTCGTCGGTTTCACTTGTTGAACCGCGTATCCGGCTCTTCGTCCGTATCATACGAAATTCTGCCACGTGGACGCGTCCGCATGGCGTCTCACACACGCAGCGTTGTCAATTAAAACTATGGACTCGTTTGCAGGATGAAACCAAGAAGCGGAATGAAAGCACCGATGGAATGGGTCAGCGAAACCGAAATATGTCGTCGCAAGTCTACGGTACTTAAATACCGTTACTTCCATCACAATGCAAAGTCGCGACCGCTAATCTTCCGGGAACCGAACAGCGCTACATTGCTGGCAATCTCGCTCGAAAATTTCCGCCCTGTAATCTCCACATCAGGACACTAATCATTCGGTCATGACCCATTCTACCCTTCGATTGCCGATCCTGTTTTGCGCCACGTTGATCCTTTGCAGCCTCGGCGGCTGCGGGACGATTAATTCCAAGTTGGCGGGCGGAATGGGCGACTACATGCCGCAATGGGCCGGCGGCCTTCCGCCGGACGCGCCACCGAGGCCGGGAACCTTGAAATACGATGAGTACATGAAGGAACGGGAGCGGGAACGTTTGGAGCCTGCGAAGCAGAACGCGCCAGCCGCCGCGACTGCGTCGGCCGCCCCCAGCGACGCCGCCGGCTCTTCAGCCTCGCCTGGCCGCTAGTTTTGTTCGTTGGCACACACGCATCATGGAACTTGCGGCAATTCACCCAATTGTCCGACACAAGGCCGTCCGGAAACATGAACCCCAACATGCTGCGTGGTATCGTGAATCAGTTGAATCAAAGGAACATCGCGTGCGTTGGATCATAGGAAGTGTCATTGCGCTCGTCGTCTTTCTGATTGTCTATCTTGGGTCTGCGGTAACGTCGCTCACCCGCCTGGTTGCGGCCGTGCAGGCCGGCGATGGAGCTGCCGTCATGGCCCAGACCGATACGCAAGAACTCAGCCGCTCACTGACGGGTCAAATCGTGGGGGCATATCTCGACCGTATCGGCGCCAAGCGCACCGTTAGTTCGCGGGAGCGATTTATCGCAAACACTTACGGTGCAAGCATCGCCGACGCGATGGTTTCCAAGATGCTGACGGCCGACAAGCTGACGGCCATCCTGCGGACAGGAAAGTTCGAAGGAGCCGAGAAGATACCTGCCTTCACCGGCGTTGCATCGTTGGGGCAATTGCAAACCAGCGATATCCTTGGCCTGATGGGCCGCTTGCGTTTCGTGCAACCGACGCTGCTGTCCATTCGCGTCAGCGACACCACAGAACCCGACAGCTACACGGCCATCGCACTCCGCTACGGAGATTTCGAATGGAAACTCGCGGGCATCAATTTGCCGCGGAAGGTCGTCGAAGATCTCGCGGCCAGCCTGCCCGTCAAATAGGTAACGCCCGGCCGGGTCAATCCATAAACACCACGGTCTTCCGGCCGTTCAGGATTACCCTGTCCTCCAGGTGATGACGAATCGCCCGCGCCAGCACCCGGCGCTCGATATCACGGCCCTTCCGCACCAGTGTGTCGGGCGTATCGCGATGGCTGATGCGCTCGACGTCCTGATCGATGATCGGACCTTCGTCGAGATCGCTGGTGACGTAATGAGCCGTAGCACCGATGAGCTTGACACCACGTTCATGGGCCTGATGGTAGGGTTTGGCGCCCTTGAACCCGGGTAGAAAGGAGTGATGAATATTGATGCATCGCCCGGAGAGCTTTGCGCTCATCTCATTCGAAAGTATCTGCATATAACGCGCCAGCACCACCAGATCGGCGCCCGTCGCGGTGACCAGATCGAGAATCGCGGCTTCCTGCTCGCGTTTGGTCTCTTTCGTCACCGGCAGATAATGAAACGGTATATCGCCGAAATCGAGATGGGCGTAGGCGTCGCGCGGATGGTTGGACACGATGGCTGTCGGGAACATCTCGAGTTCGCCAGTGCGCCAGCGATACAGGATGTCGACCAGACAGTGATCGGACTTGGACACCAGAAGCATGACCTTGCGCCGTTCGGCTCGGTCTCGCATCTGCCAGTTCATGCTGAAGCGCTCGGCGATGGCACCAAAACCGGTTTGGAGCGCCGGTAGCGTTACCGCCAGATCAGCGGCATTGAACACCACCCTCATGAAGAAGTGCCTGGTCTCGGCGTCGTTGAATTGCTGGGCGTCGATAATGTTCTGACCGTTGTGGGCCAAGAAGGTCGACACAGCGGAAACGATGCCGGGCCGGTCGGGGCAGGACAAAGTCAGCACGAATTGATGTTCAGGCATGGACGGATGTGAATCTGACAGAGATATGGAGGGAACCGGAAATTCGGCCCTGCTCTATCACCGACAATGCGCTTGCGCCACTGCGGTCTGGAGCATCAAGATGAACGCGGTAAATAACGGCCGCCGACTGACGGGTACTCATGGCTGACAGACTCTCCGGTACTCGCATTCTCATCCTGGAGGCGCGCGCAGAAGCCGAGTTTTCGCGGCTGCTGAAAGAGCAAGGCGCGGACGTGCTGCAATGCCCGATGTTCACCATCCACGACAATCCGGATTCCGGCCCTGTCGCGGCGTGGATTGAACGCGCCATTCAGACCCCGCATGACGATCTGGTGCTGACGACGGGTGAAGGGTTGCGGCGGACGGTGAAGGCCGCACGACGATCCGGCCAGGATCAGGCATTCATCGCGGCGATCGGAAAATCCCGGACATTTGCGCGGGGGCCGAAGCCAGGAAAGGCGCTGCGCGAAATCGGACTGCAAGCGACGATCACCACCGACAAGCCGACGTCCGATGGAATCGCCGAAACGCTGGCGCGGTTCGATCTCAGCGGACATCGCGTCGGCTTGCAGCTCTATCCGGATCGCAACCATAGCGCGCTGATCGGCAAGATCAAAGCGCAGGGCGCTGAAGTCGATAGCGTGTTGCCGTACGTTTATGATGCAAGCGCCGCGGAGGCCAGCGTCCTGACAGCCATCGGAGAGATGTCCGAAGGCCGCGTCGATGCGATTGCCTTGACGAGTTCAGGACAACTTCGCCGGCTCGTCGAAGTCGCACGCGCGCATCTCTGCGAAGACCGGCTGCGCGTTGGACTCGACCGCACCAAGATCGTAGCGGTCGGACCTGTCGTCTCCGATGAACTGAAATCCTACGGCCTGCGCACCGACATCACCCCGGCGAACGAGGCGTTCTTCATGAAGCCGCTGATCTCGGCGATGGCGGCAGCGCTTGGCGATACGCTACCGTGCTCCGCCACAACGCCCTCGACGGCATCATGTTAGTCGGTGGGCAATAGCGTTTTTTTCTGCTGATTCCCTCACGGGCGAAGAACCGCCAGATCGAGCTACCCCGACCGCGCCGTCGCAATCCGCGAGCCGTTGCTGGACTTCGGTCAGAGTCAGGTCGGATTGAGGTGCGGCCAGCTTCAGAAGCCAGGACCGATGCGGGCGAAGCGGCGAGCGGATCCGGCCCGCGAGCCCGGCGAAACATCGCCATGCTGCCCCCTCCGCTCCACTCATTTGATCGCCGAGCTTGGCGAAACTCCAAAACGAAGCGCCGCCGAACGGCAGGATTGCCGGCCTCGACAGCCTTCACAACGCGCTCGCGAAGATCGCTTGATAGGCTTTCGGCATCCATGCTGGTCTCCAACCCAGACAGCATGGTGAAGCAGAACTCCAGCCCTTTGGGAAACCCTCTCCGATTCAAATCGGTAAGAAAATGCTCTAACACAGATAAAACCAACAT
>JAFEFK010000707.1 GCA_018240625.1 Pseudomonadota bacterium | reverse complement strand
ATCTCGTACTCAACGAAAACATTCGGAATCGGGGCAATGGCAGCACGTCAACTCAAGCTCGGCGCCTTCATGCGTCCGGTCAGCATTCATACCGGCGCTTGGCGCTATCCCGGCGCGATTCCCGACGCCAACTTCAATTTCCCGGTGCTCAAACGTCTGATCCAGAAGCTGGAGGCCGGCAAGTTCGACGCCTTCTTCATGGCCGACCATCTGGCCGTGCTCAACATGCCGATCGAGGCGCTGAAGCGCAGCCACACGGTCACCTCGTTCGAGCCGTTCACGCTGCTATCGGCCCTCGCAGCCGTCACCGAGAATATCGGACTGGTCGCCACCGGCTCCACTACTTTCGACGCGCCTTATCACGTCGCCCGCCGTTTCGCCTCGCTGGATCATATTTCCGGGGGCCGCGCCGGCTGGAATATCGTCACAACCTCCAACCCCGATGCCGCGCTGAATTTTGGCCTCGACGACCACATGGAGCACGCCGAGCGCTACAAGCGCGCGCGGGAATTCTACGATGTCGTCACGGGCCTGTGGGATTCGTTCGCCGACGACGCTTTCGTGCGTGACGCCGAGAGTGGCGTCTATGTCGATCCCGACAAGATCCACGTGCTCGATCACAAGGGTACCTACCTGAAGGTCCGCGGCCCGCTCAACATTGCCCGCCCCGTGCAGGGTTGGCCGGTCATCGTGCAGGCCGGTGCCTCCGAAGACGGCAGGCAGCTCGCGGCCGAGACCGCTGAGGCCGTGTTCACCGGCGGCGGCGCCCTCGCCGATGCCCGAAAGCTCTATGCCGACATTAAAGGCCGTATGGCGAAACTCGGTCGCAACCCGGATCACCTCAAGATCCTGCCCGGCGCATTTGTCGTGGTTGGCGAGTCCGTCGACGAAGCCAAGGAGAAACGCGCCCTGCTCGACAGCAAGGTGCATTACGCCAACGCCATTGCGTCGCTGTCGATCAGCCTCGGCACCGACGCATCCGGTTTCGATCCTGATGGTCCTCTGCCGGAGATTCCTGAGACTAACGCCAGCAAGAGCGGCCGCCAACGCGTCATCGATCTGGCAGCGCGCGAAAATCTCACCGTGCGCCAACTCGCCCAGCGGCTCGGCGGCTATGGCGGTTCGGCGTTCGTCGGTACGCCGAAAACCATCGCCGACCAGATGGAGGAATGGCTCACTACCGAGGGCTGCGACGGCTTCAACATCATGTTCCCGTTCCTCCCCGCAGGGCTGGATGACTTCGTCGACAAAGTCGTCCCGGAACTGCAGCGGCGCGGCATTTTCCGCACCCGGTACGAAGGCCGCACGCTGCGGGAGAATCTGGGCCTACCGAGACCGAAAAACCGGTTCTTTGAGGCTTGATTGGCGGGAATCTGCGGTTATTTAGCCGCGAAAACCTTGACTTTGGGCTGTTCGAGGCTAGGTTGCGCGCCAACGCGACCGGCCACCCGGTTGCCATCCGATTCCAGACATTCGAGGGTTGAACATGGCCAAAGCGGTCACCATCAAGGTCAAGCTGGTTTCCAGCGCCGACACCGGCTTCTATTACGTGGCCAAAAAGAACTCGCGCACCATGACCGACAAGATGGTCAAGAAGAAGTACGACCCTGTCGCGCGCAAGCATGTCGAGTTCAAGGAATCCAAGATCAAGTAAGTTTTTCAAATGCTTGGTGGAATGAACGGAGCCCTTGCGGCTCCGTTTTGCGTTTCGGCGACAGGACCGGATTTTTACGATCGGGGTAAGTGCTTATTCACGTTTGGAACAATTTGGATCGCCACGCGAGCGTCTTT
>JAFEFK010000706.1 GCA_018240625.1 Pseudomonadota bacterium | reverse complement strand
TTTCGCTGACGGGCTGGAAGATCGGATTTGTCTGCGCCGCGCCGCCGCTGTTGCGCGTCACCGCCAAAACGCATCAGTTTCTGACATTTACGACGGCGCCCAATCTTCAGGTTGCCGTCGCTTACGGCCTCGGCAAGTCGGATGATTTCTTTTTCGACATGCAGAAGGACCTCGCGCGCAGCCGCGACCGGTTGACCAAGGGACTTGAGAGTATCGGTTTTCCGGTGCTGAAGTCGCAAGGAACCTACTTTCTGACGGTCGACCTTTCGCCGCTCGGTCTCAACGAGACCGACGAGGCATTTTGCAAGCGCATCGTGACGGACTACAAAGTCGCGGCGATTCCGGTTTCGGCCTTTTACGAACAGGACGCGGTCACGTCGGTCGTGCGCTTCTGTTTCGCCAAGAAGGATGCCACGCTCGACAGCGCGCTCGAGCGTTTGTCAGATGCTGTGCATCGCCGGTAGTGGAGTGGATTTGACATTCGCTATTCACCTTGCGGCGAGTTCATGAAGCGAATGCCAAATCCAAAACTCCACCAGCAACCTATATTGCTAGTGGTCCTTGATTCTAACATTTGCGATGATGGGTGCTGAGATGGGATGCAAATGTTAGAATCGGACCATTAGGAATGATCGTGAATCGATATAGCCTTGCATCGTTTGGTGTTGTCGTCGCCCTTGTTGCCGGCGTGGCTTCGCCGATGCAAGCAGCCGAGCGGGTGGTCAACTTCTATAACTGGTCGAACTATATCGCGCCTGATGTGCTCGACGCATTCACCAGGGAAACCGGAATCAAGGTCGTCTACGACACCTTCGATGCAAACGAGACGTTGGAAACCCGGCTGCTTGCCGGCAAGTCAGGTTACGACGTAGTGGTGCCGACCGCGTATTTCCTGCAACGCCAGATTACAGCCAACATCTTCCAGAAACTCGATAAGTCGAAATTACCGAACCTTGCCAATGCGTGGCCGGAAGTCACGGCCAAGCTTGCGGTATACGACCCCGGCAACCAGTACGCCGCGAACTACATGTGGGGCACGACCGGGATCGGTTACAACGTCAAGGCGATGCATCGCATTCTCGGAGCGGATGCCAAGATCGAAAGCTGGGATACCGTCTTTGATCCGGAGAAGCTTGCGAAGTTCAAGGACTGCGGCATCCATATGCTGGATTCCGCGGATGATATCCTGCCTGCGGCGCTCAATTACCTCGGCCTCGACCCGAATTCGACCAAGCAGCCTGACCTTGAAAAGGCTGCGGACCTTGTCAGCAAGATCAGGCCTTACGTCCGCAAATTTCATTCCTCCGAGTATCTGAACGGTCTTGCGACCGGTGAGATATGCTTTGTCGTCGGCTGGTCCGGCGACATCAAGCAGGCGCAAGGCCGCGCAGCCGAGACTCGCAATGGCGTCGAGATCGGCTATGCGATTCCGAAAGAAGGTGCGCAGATGTTCTTCGACAATCTCGCAATTCCGGCAGACGCGAAGAACGTTTCTGAAGCCCATGAATTGATCAATTATCTCTACCGTCCCGACGTCGCGGCCAAGAATTCCGATTTTCTGTCCTATGCCAATGGCAATCTGGCCAGCCAGAAACTGATCGATCCGAAAATCATCCAGGACAAGACGATTTACCCGGACGATGCGACACTGAAACGACTGTTCATCATTACCGCACGCGACCCGGCGACGCAGCGTACGATCAATCGGCTCTGGACCCGCGTGAAGACGGGGCGGTGAGCAATGCAAGCTTTGGATCGAGAGGATTTGGAATAGGGTAACTCGTCATTGCGAGCGAAGCGAAGCAATCCAGACTTTATGCGGGCGGGCTGGATTGCTTCGTCGCTGC
>JAFEFK010000705.1 GCA_018240625.1 Pseudomonadota bacterium | reverse complement strand
GCTCAAGATCTGATTGCTACCGCGATCGGATCCAAGCTTTGCAAGCCAGGCTTGCCGCCGCACCACAGACAAAGCCCCACCCTGCGCCTACCCTCTCAAGGTCATTTTTCCGAGGGGGCGATCATGAAAAGAATTTTGCTGGGTATTCTGCTCGCCAGCACCGCGATGAGCGCCCAGGCGGCCGATCTTGCGGCGCGGCCCTACACGAAGGCCCCTGTCATGGCGACGGTCTACGATTGGACCGGCTTCTACATCGGTGCGAACGCTGGCCTCGGGCTCGGCCGGGACCGCACCAATCTCAACATTCCAGCTGTTCCGATCAGCGACACGTTCTACCAGCAACCGCAGGGCGGCCTGGGCGGCGCCCAGATCGGCTACAACTGGCAGACCAATTCGTTCCTCGGGCCGATGGTCCTGGGCCTCGAGACCGATATCCAGGGCGCCGACCTGAGCGATAACTATACATGTCTGTTTAGCTGCACCGCGGTGTCCAGCGCCCGGTTCGACCAGAAGCTCGACTGGTTCGGCACCGCGCGCGGTCGCATCGGCCTCGTCACGGGTCCCGTTCTGTCGTATGTCACCGCCGGCTTCGCCTATGGCGGCGTCAGGTCCACCCTGACCGAAACAGTCGGTGGCGTTCCCGCGGCAATCTCCCTCAGCGGAACACGTACCGGCTGGACCTGGGGCAGCGGCGTTGAAGCTGCGCTCGGCGGCAACTGGACCGGCAAGATCGAATATCTGTATGTCGATCTCGGCAGCACGTCGAACGCATTCGCGCTGCAGGGTGCTACTCAGACCCTCTCGACGACAATCCATGAGAACATCTTCCGCGCCGGTCTGAACTATCGGATCGGCGGCAACGGCGCGTATTCGCCGGTAGCGGCAGCGAACTGGACCGGATTCTATCTCGGCGGCAACGTCGGCTCCGGTACGGGCCGGGATCGCAGCTCGCTCCTCGCGGCCGGCAATCCGCAATTCAACCTGAGCCCCGACGGTTATCTCGGCGGCGTTCAGGGCGGCTACAACTGGCAGACAGCCAACTGGGTGTACGGCGTGGAGGCCGATATCCAGGCTTCGTCCCAGCGAGACAACCGCACCTGCATCCGCAATTGCATCCTGCCCGCTCCATTCATCTCGTTTGACTCAACGTTGCCTTGGTTCGGCACGGTGCGCGGCCGGCTTGGCTACACCATCGGTTCGACGTTGCTCTATGCGACCGGCGGCTATGCCTACGGCGGCGTGAATACCAAAACCGTGTCCTCGGCCGATCCGAACCAGAGCTTCTCGCAGACCAAGAGCGGTTGGACCGCCGGTGCCGGCCTCGAAACCCCGTTCACATTCCTTGGTCTGTTCGGACCGAACTGGACCTCGAAGACCGAATATCTCTATGTCGATCTGGGTTCGACCACGAACACCTTCGTTGGCACTGGCGCTGTTTTGACCAGCCAGATTCACGAGCACATCTTTCGCACCGGCCTGAACTACCACTTCAACACGCCGGTAGTTGCGCGGTACTGATCGCAACGACCGCCGATACAAATCAAAGCCCCGGCCTCGCGGCCGGGGTTTTTGTTTAAGCCGTGCGAGCCGTCAGGCTTTCGCGGCCACCGCGACAAGGCCGGGCACCGGCGTATTGTCTTCGTTGCGTGCCGACAGATCGTCGAGCCGCGCAAGCGTCAGGCCCGCAGCCGCGACAACCGCTCGCACATACGCCGCGCTGTGGGCGTAGCGCAGCCCCTCGCCGAGGATCACGCCGTCACCCGGACAGGTCTCGGCGGTGAACGCAAACAGGCCGCCCGGCGTCAGCACCCGTGCGACTTGCCGCAGCAACGGCGCGAGATCGTGCAGATAGATCACGGTATCGGCCGCGAGAATCAGATCGGCGCTTGTATCCGGTTGGTCAGCAAGGCCCTGCACCATGTCGATGACGTCGAGTTGCGCATAGAGCCCTGTCTCACGCGCCTTCTCGATCATGCGCGGCGACAGGTCGATGCCGATGAACGAGTCCACCTCCTTGGCGAATGCGCGGGCCGCAAGCCCGGTGCCGCAGCCGAGGTCGATGGCGCGTTTGAAAAATGCAGGCTTGCGAACCGCGTGACGCGCCGCCAGCACCGCCCTGAACAGGATCGCCGGACCGCGATAGCCGAGATCGTCCACCAGCGCCGCCTCGAACTTTGGGGCGTACTGATCGAACAACGCCTGCACGTAACCCTGCGACGGCGCAGCCAACGGCTGCTCGCCCATCCGCATCAATCGCAGCGCCGCGCCATGACGGTCGTTCGGATCAGCGGCCAGTGCCGTGCGGAACGCTTGAATCGCCTTGTCTCGTTCGCCCAGCCGCTCGCGGATATCGCCTAGCGCGAACCATGCGGACGCAAAGCCGGGTGCGAGTTCGGTCGCCTGCTCCAGCAACCCTGCGGCGGCGGCAAGGTCGCCGCGCAGTTGCAGATCGCGGGCGAAATCGAAGCGGCGGTCGGCAAGCAGATCGCCGGAGGACATGAATAGGCGCACGGCCATTGGTGTTTCTCGAACCGGGAAATCCGTCCGCGCGATGTTTCTGAGGGATGATCGTGCAGGTCAAGGGCGGTGATGGCGGTTAAAATGACGCGGCGCGCGCCTATATAGTTCGTCATGCGCCCGCAAGACATCCTGATGCCCGTTCCAGCCGGCCTGTGCTGCAGGCCCGGCGGCTTCCACATCGATCCAGTTCGGGCCGTCGATCGCGCAGTCATCACCCACGGCCATTCCGATCACGCCCGTCCCGGTCACGGCGCCGTGCTGGCGACGCAGGAAACCCTGGACATGATGCGCCTGCGCTACGGCGATCATTTCGCGCGCAGCACGCAGGTGGTTTCCTACGGCGAGACGATCCGCCTCGACGGTGTCACCGTCACCTTTCATCCGGCGGGACACGTGCTGGGCTCCGCGCAGATCGCGGTCACGCACGGCGGCATCCGCATCGTTGCCTCCGGAGACTACAAGGATGTCCGCGACCCCACCTGCACGCCCTTCGAAGTCGTGCCATGCGATGTGTTTATCACCGAGGCCACGTTTGGACTGCCGGTGTTCCGCCACGGTGATGCGGCCGTAGAAGTGAAAAAACTTTTGGCGTCGGTCGCGCTGTTTCCGGAACGCGCGCATCTGGTCGGCGCCTATTCGCTCGGCAAGGCGCAGCGCGTGATCGCCCTGATCCGCGAGGCCGGCTACGACGCACCGATCTATCTGCACGGCGCGATGGAGAAGATCACGCACTACTATCAAAGCCGCGGCATCGCGCTTGGCGAATTGCGGCCGGTGAAGGGAATGAAGAAAGCCGACCTTGCGGGCACCATCAGCCTGGCGCCGCCGTCGGCGACCTCCGATCTCTGGACGCGGCGATTCCCCGATCCCGTCACGGCGTTTGCGTCGGGCTGGATGCGGGTGCGCGCCCGCGCACGCCAGCGCGGCGTCGAACTGCCGCTGGTGATATCCGATCACGCCGACTGGGATGGCCTGACCCGCACGATCACGGCCACCGGCGCCGGAGAAATCTGGGTCACGCACGGTCAGGAAGACGCATTGGTGCACTGGTGCACCGCGCAGGGCCTTATCGCGCGACCGCTGGCGCTGGTCGGCTACGGCGACGAGGATGGTGAGGACGAACCGGCCTCCGCGCACGGAGAGGCCGGCGCATGAACCGCTTCGCCGAACTGCTCGATCGCCTCGCCTACGAGCCCGGCCGCAACAACAAGCTGCGGCTCATCACTGCCTATTTTCGCGAAACGCCTGATCCGGATCGCGGCTACGCACTGGCCGCGCTGACCGGCGCGCTGTCGTTCAAGCATGCGAAGCCCGGATTGATTCGCGACCTGATCGCCGCGCGCACCGATCCGGTGCTGTTCGCACTGTCTTACGATTATGTCGGTGATCTCTCGGAGACGGTGGCATTGATGTGGCCAAAAGCGCAGGGGAACTCTGTTCCCTCCCCCCTTGTGGGGGAGGGTCAGGAAGGGGAGTCGCCTTCGGCGTCATCTCTTCCGTTACCCCCCTCCCGGATCG
>JAFEFK010000704.1 GCA_018240625.1 Pseudomonadota bacterium | reverse complement strand
CCCCCCTCCCCCCCCCCCCCCCCCGGAGTCTCGCCCCCCCCCCCCCCCCCCGCGCGCCCGGCGCACCCCCGCGCCATACTTCGCGCAGAAGATTTTCCGGATCGTCCGACATCTCCAGCGCATGCACCAGCAGGATGCGATCCACCGCCGCATCGGGCAGCGGCAGCGAAAACTGGTCGACCAGCGTCGCCAGCGTCGGCCGCGCCGTCGGCCATTTCAGCACGCCCTGCGCCGCCGGCATGAAGGCAATGCAGCGCTCGCTGTCTTCGCGGAATAGCCCGAGATAGGGCGTCGGATAGCCGAGGCCGAGCACGCGCTGGCCTTCCACGTTCGGCCAGTGGGCATGGATGCCGCGATTGATCAGCCGCCGCGCCACGATGCCGAGGCGCTGCGAATAGAAATCGCGGAGGTCGATGACATCAATCGTCATGGCTCAAGGCTATCACGCCACACGGGCGCCCGGCACCCCCGCGCCGCCTGCATTTGCCCAATCCAGACACCGGCGTTAACGGCGTGTTTTATCCGGCTGCGTGCATGTGCTAGCCTCGATGTCTCACCGGAGACCATGGAGACGTCATGACTGCCGAAATTCGCCTGTTCACCTGCCTCACCGATAATTTCGGCGTCCTGATCCACGACCCCGCGACCAAGGCAACCGCGGCCATCGATGCGCCGGAGGCCGCACCGATCATCAAGGCGCTGGAGCGCGAAGGCTGGACGCTGACCGATATCCTGGTCACGCATCATCACGGCGATCACGTCGGCGGCGTCGCGGAACTGAAACAGAAGTACACGTGCCGGGTGGTCGCGCCGCACGACAAGACCGCGAAAATTGCCGATGTCGATCTGCGGGTCGGCCAGGGCGATATCGTCAAGGTCGGATCGCTGCTGGGCCGCGTACTGGAAACGCCTGGCCATACGCTGGATCACATCAGCTACGTATTCGACGACGAGAAGGTGGTGTTCGCTGCCGACACCCTGTTCTCGATCGGCTGCGGCAGGGTATTCGAAGGCACCTACCCGATGATGTGGGACTCGCTGCTGAAGCTGCGCGCGCTACCCGATGATTTCAGACTCTATTGCGGCCACGAATACACCGCGTCGAATGTTAAATTCGCGCTCGGCATCGAACCGAACAACGCGGATCTCAAGGCTCGTGCCGAAGAAGTCACGCGGTTACGCGCCGAAAACAAGCCCACCGTGCCGACGCTGATGGGCGCGGAAAAAAAGGCCAACGTGTTCTTGCGCGCCGACGATCCCGCGGTCGCAGCCGGAGTACATATGAAGGGTGCCCGCGCCACCGATGTGTTCGGCGAATTGCGCGAGCGCAAGAACAAATCCTGAGGGCATGACGGGGCAAAACAGCCAGCTCGCACAGCCGGCAACGCCGCCAATCGCAAACGTCATTGCGACCAGTTGAAGCGCCGGAATGCGCCCGGTCGCTACCTCATGACCGCGAGCAGCGACCACATCAGGACTGCGGTGAGGCCGAGGAAGGTCGCGGTGCGGGGAGGTCATGAAGTCGACGGACCACAGTCGGTAGCCACATTCGTGGCGCGCTCCCTCTCCCCGTTCTGACGGGGAGAGGGTTGGGGTGAGGGGCAAAACATATGACTCAAACCAGAAGCCCCTCACCCGCTCGCTGCGCGAGCGACCTCTCCCCGCAGGAACGGGGAGAGGTAAGAAAAATCAGGCGTGATACT
>JAFEFK010000703.1 GCA_018240625.1 Pseudomonadota bacterium | reverse complement strand
GGAAGCGGTCCGGCGGCGATATCAGTCTCCGGTACCGGGCTCGGGAGAAAAATATTTCTCGAATTTCCCGTCCTGCCCCTCAAACTCCTTGGCGTCCGGCGGAGAGTCTTTCTTCTGCGTGATATTGGGCCAGCTTTTGGCGTACTCCGTATTGACCTCAAGCCACTTCTCCAATCCCGGCTCGGTATCCGGTTTGATGGCGTCGGCCGGGCATTCCGGTTCGCAGACTCCGCAATCGATGCATTCATCCGGATGGATGACGAGCATGTTTTCGCCCTCGTAGAAGCAATCGACGGGGCAGACTTCAACGCAGTCGGTATACTTGCATTTAATGCAGGCTTCGGTGACGACGTAAGTCATCCAGCACTCCGGAACGGTCAATTTTGCAGGTTGGCGTAGCGCAGGAACCGCGCTGCCGCAAGTCGGGGATCAAGGCGAAATATGCAAGTAATGGCATTCGCGGCGATTGCAAATCAGCTTTTTTCAGAAGCCTTATCCTGAACATCCTCGTAGAGCATTTGCGCCGCCGGTGCATCGCCGCGCCGCTCGGAAAATCCGGTGACTCGCAGAATGCGAACGCTACGGTCGAGACCGACCGTCAGCACGTCGTCGATCTTGACGGCATGTCCTGGAGATTTCTGGCGCGCGCCGTTGACGCGGACATGACCGGCCTCGACCAGCGCCGCAGCGCTGGTGCGGGCTTTGACGACCCGCGCATGCCACAACCATTTATCGAGACGCTGGCGCTCCAAAGCACACCAAAGAGGTCACACCAAAACCATCGATCGAAGCCGCGGGCAGCCGCGGGGGTGTTCGTCCCCGCTCAGTCCTTGCGATTGGCAAGCTGCTCCTTGAGCGCGGCCAATTTCGCGAACGGCGAATTCGGATCCATCGGACGCTCCCGCTCGCGCGGCGCGCTGCTAGCGTAGGGGCGAAGCGACGGAGCGCCATCCGCGCGTCCCTCACGACCGCCTTTGCGGGCTCCCTGAAATTTACCCTTCTCGTGATCCCGATCCCTACCCTTGCCCTGGAAGCGCTCGCGCGGCGGACGTCCCTTGCCCTCGCGCGACTCACGGCCGGGCGAACTCTCGTTTCTCGCAGGCGCGCCTTCTGCCGGCGCATCGGGCTTGCGGAACTCCTTGTGACGCGCGCGTCGGCCACGCCCGTGACGTTCGCGCTTCTCCGCGGCCTCAGCCGCGACCCCTTCAGCAGCCGCCGGTTGCGCGCCATCCTGCCGGGGCTCCGGTTTGCGATGACGGTTGCGATCATGGCGTGGACGCCGCTCGTCCGAGCGGCCACCGGGGCGCCAGACCTCAACCATTTCAGGTGCAGCAACCTCGGCCGCCACAACCGGCTCGGCCGAGGCGGGTTCAGATCCAGTCGTAACGGCCGTGGCTTCCGCGGGGGCGTCAGGCGCGCTGACGGCATCGACGGCAACCGCCGGCACATCCTGTGTGGCTTCAGCGGGAGCCGGCGCGGCGTCAGCGACCGCAGCAGCAGCTTCAGACGACGAGGTCTTTGCCTGCATCGCAGGTTCAGAATCAGACGCAGCATCGGCATTCGGATCGGCCGCATGATCCTGCGGCGCGGCGTCCGGTGTAGCCGTATCCTGCTGCGAACTCTCCGGCGCGGCGGGTTCGGCTGCTATCGGTTCTTCATTCGCAACGGGACTTGCGGGCTCGACCGGCGGCAGCGGCGGCTTCCGATCCATGCGGTAGCCGAGCGCGCGCAGGATGGAGGCAAAATCCTCGCCGGCAGAGCCTGCCAGCGACGTCATGGCCTGGGTGACGACAAAACCGCGGCCATCGAATGCACCGGCCGGCTTTTCTCCGAGTGCCCCCTCGCGCCATGCGAGCGCCGGGCGGATCAGATCGGCCAGCCGTTCGAGAATATCGACGCGGACAGCGCGTTCGCCGCACTGACGATAACCCAGCGTACGGTAGGCATCGCGATCGAGCGCCTTGTCGGCTGCAAACGAGGTGCGGCCGCTGCTCGCAAGATGCTGCGCAGTCGACAATGCCGTCAGATCGACATTGTCCTGCTTCGAGGCCCAGAGAAGCAAAGCCAGCGCACGCGCTGCGGGTTTCAGCAGCGCGGGAAAATAGATGTGGTAAGCGCCAAAACGAATCCCGTATTTGCGCAAGGATGCGCGCGACGGCTGATCGAGATCCTTCATCTCGGCTGCGATCTTTTGGCGCTCCAGCACGCCGAGCGCTTCGATCAACTGAAACGCGATGCCGCGCGCGATGCCGGTGACATCCTCCGCCTTGGCGAGATCGAACAGCGGCCCGAGCAGCTTCTCGATATGGGTCTTGAGCCACAGGTCGAGCCGCGTCTGCACCGCATCGCGCGGCGCGCCGCTCAGCCGGTCATCGGCGATGATCCGCAGCCGCGGATGCAACGCGTCCTCAGCCGCCACCAGCCGCGCCACGGCATCGCCGGTCCAGCGGATGGTGCCGTCGGACGTCAGCACGAATTGATCGTCCGGCGCGTTGGACAGTTTTTCGGCACGCGCCTCGATTTCGCCCGCCAGTGCCTTTTGCGCAGTCGCCTGTAACGCCTTGGCTTCGGAGCCGGCTTCCGCAGCATCCGGCGCAAACGTGAATCCGTCGAGACGGCCGATCACATGGCCCTCTACGATCACTTCGCCAGTCTTGCCAATTTCAGTATTCAACATCGTGTTTTCCCGCAGGCGGCGCATCAATACACTGGTCCGGCGATCAACGAAACGCTCCGTGAGCCTTTCATGCAGCGCATCGGACAATTTATTTTCGACGTCCCGCGAGATTTCCTGCCAGCGCTCGGGGTCGACCAGCCAATCCGGACGATTTGCCACAAAAGTCCAGGTCCGGATTTGCGCGATTCGGCCCGATAGCGTGTCGATATCGCCATCGGTCCGGTCCGCCTGCGCGATCTGGGCGGCAAACCAGTTGTCAGGAACCCGGCCCTTGCGCATCAGGAAGCCGAACAGCGTCGTCACCAGTTCGGCATGCGCGGCCGGCGCGATCTTGCGATAGTCCGGAATCTGGCAGGCCTCCCACAACCGCTCCACGGCGGCTGCGCCATGCGCCATCTCACGCACGTCGGCATCGCGCGCAGCGTGATCGAGCACGCGCATATCTTCGGCGATCGGCGCCCGGGTCAGCGCCTCGTGGGACGGCGTCAGCGCCAGCGAGACCTGCAACGCGCCGAGCGACGAAAAATCGAGGTTCGAGTTGCGCCATTGCAAGACCTTGACGCTGTCGAAGGTGTGGTTCTGCAGCGCGTTGACCAGTTCAGGCTCGAACGGCGCACAGCGTCCCGTCGTGCCGAACGTACCGTTGCGCGTGGCACGGCCGGCGCGGCCGGCGATCTGCGCGAACTCCGACGGGTTGAGACGGCGGAACTGATAGCCGTCGTACTTGCGGTCGGAGGCGAAAGCGACGTGATCGACGTCGAGATTCAGCCCCATGCCGATGGCATCCGTGGCCACGAGATAGTCGACGTCGCCCGACTGGAACATCGCCACTTGCGCGTTGCGGGTGCGTGGGCTGAGCGATCCCAGCACCACCGCGGCCCCGCCGTGCTGGCGGCGGATCAGTTCGGCGATGGCATAAACTTCGTCCGCCGAGAACGCGACAATGGCGGTGCGCCGCGGCTGCCGGGTGATCTTGCGGTCGCCTGCGAATTCGAGTTGAGAGAGCCGCGGCCGCGTGACGATGCTGGCGCCAGGCAACAGCCGCTCGATGACCGGGCGCATGGTGGCTGCGCCCAGCAGCAGCGTTTCGTCGCGGCCGCGCCGATGCAGGATGCGATCGGTGAAAACGTGGCCGCGTTCGAGATCGGCCGCGATCTGGATTTCATCAACGGCGAGAAACGACACGTCGAGGTCTCGCGGCATCGCTTCCACGGTCGATACCCAGAAGCGCGGCCGCGGCGGCTTGATCTTCTCCTCGCCGGTGATCAGCGCGACGGAGTCCACGCCCGCACGATCGGCGATCTTGTTGTAGACCTCACGCGCGAGCAGCCGCAGCGGCAATCCGATAATGCCGGACGAATGCGCCAGCATCCGCTCGATCGCCAGATGCGTCTTGCCGGTATTGGTCGGGCCGAGCACCGCCGTGACGCCGGCGCCTGGCGCCCGGCCGTTGGCGAGCGGAGATAGTGAAGACGAAAAGGTCATGATTTCCGGAGGTTTTTGCGTCGCTGGCGGTCAGAAGTGTTTCACAATGCGACGCTTGCAAGGCCGCGGCTTAAGTTTTGGAACGAGTCCGGAACGAATCGCGCCCGAATCGCTGACTCCCGCCGCCACGCGTCGAATGACCGCAATATCTGGCGGTGT
>JAFEFK010000702.1 GCA_018240625.1 Pseudomonadota bacterium | reverse complement strand
TCGGCGTCCTCATCACCGACCACAACGTCCGCGAAACGCTCGGACTGACGGACCGCGCCTATATCGTCTATGCCGGCGAAATCCTGACCGAAGGCACTCCCGACGAAATCGTCAACGATCCCGACGTGCGCAGGCTCTATCTCGGCGAAGAATTCCGCCTTTGAGCGGCGGATTTGGCGCCCGTCATCACCCCAGGTGATTTTCCAGCGTCAAGCCGTGTACATCGTCTCGGGAAAGATATAAGCAAGAATCGGACCAACTTTTGGATCGATGCCTGCCTCCATGGCGCTGACGCAGAGACTAGAATTCCGCCAATCCCAGTCGCTGGTGATGACGCCGCAGCTGATGCAGGCGATCAAGCTGCTGCAGCTATCGAATCTCGACCTTACGGCGTTTGTCGAGGACGAACTGGAGCGGAACCCGCTACTGGAGCGCGCCGGCGACGGTCCTGAGCAGCCGGTGGCGGGAGAACCGGTGGTCCAGGGCACTGAGTTTTCCGACGGCGAGGATGGATCGTCGTCCGGGGACGACGGCGGCGGCGACCGCTCCACTGGCGAGGGGTCCGAACCGGCGTCCGAGGAGTGGATGAATCGCGATCTCGGGAGCCGCGCCGACATCGAGCAGACGTTCGATACCGGTCTGGAAAACGTCTTTCCGGAGGAGCCGGCGGAGGCCGCCGCGCGAACCGCGCAGGATGCAGCGCCGACCGCATTCACCGAATGGGGCGGCGGCGCCTCGAATGACGAGGGCTACAATCTCGAGGCTTTCGTCGCGGCGGAGCTGACGCTCGGCGATCATCTGGCCGAGCAGCTCGCGGTCGCCTTCACGGCCCCCGCGCAGCGGATGATCGGACAGTATCTGATCGATCTCGTGGATGAGGCTGGCTATCTGCCGCCGGACCTCGGCGACGTCTGCGAAAAGCTCGGTGCTTCCGACGCCGATGTCACGGCCGTGCTCGCGGTACTTCAGACCTTCGATCCGCCGGGCATTTGTGCCCGCAATTTAAGCGAGTGCCTGGCGATTCAACTGCGCGACAGGAATCGCTACGATCCGGCGATGCAGGCGCTGGTCGAACACCTCGAACTGCTGGCCAAGCGCGACATCGGGGCTCTGCGCAAGATTTGCGGCGTCGATGACGAAGACCTCGCCGAGATGATCGGTGAAATCCGTCATCTCGATCCCAAGCCGGGGCTGAAGTTCGGCACGACGCGCACCCAGACCGTCGTGCCCGACGTTTATGTGCGGCCCGGTCCCGACGGCGGCTGGCTTGTCGAGCTCAACAGCGACACGCTGCCGCGCGTGCTGGTCAACCAGACCTACTATTCCGAACTGTCGAAGACCATCCGCAAGGATGGCGACAAGTCCTATTTCACCGATTGTCTGCAGAATGCGACGTGGCTGGTCCGCGCGCTCGATCAGCGCGCCCGCACCATTCTCAAGGTCGCAACCGAAATCGTGCGTCAGCAGGATGGATTTTTCACCTCCGGCGTGGCTCACCTGCGCCCGCTCAATCTCAAGGCGGTGGCCGAGGCGATTCAGATGCATGAGTCGACCGTGTCCCGCGTCACCGCGAACAAATATATGGCGACCAATCGCGGCATTTTTGAACTGAAATACTTTTTCACCGCGTCGATCGCGGCGGCCGATGGCGGTGACGCCCATTCGGCGGAGGCGGTCCGTCACCATATCAAACAATTGATCGACGCGGAAAGTCCGTCAGCTATTCTGTCCGATGACACCATCGTGGAACGATTGCGCGCATCGGGCATTGATATTGCACGGCGTACCGTGGCGAAATATCGCGAAGCCCTGCGAATTCCTTCCTCCGTGCAGCGCCGCCGCGACAAGCAGAACGTTCTTGGCGGCGCGGCCTTATCGTCCCATCGCTCCCGCGACACCACACCCGCTTGATTGCACGCGCAACACGCCTGATAATCCATTCCCACTCATGACGAATGAGGCATGCCATGACTCTCCGAATCTCGGGCAAGAGCATTAGCGTCGGAGACGCACTGCGCGGGCGCGTCAGCGATCGCACCGATGAAGTGCTGCGAAAATATTTCGACGGCAACTACACCGGCCATATCACGCTCAGCAAGGACGGTTTCGGCTTCCGCACCGACTGCGCGCTGCATCTGGATTCCGGTGTGACGCTCGAAGCCGAATCCAACGCGGCGGATGCCTACGCCAGTGCGGATCAGGCGCTGCTTCAGATCGAAAAGCGGCTGCGCCGCTACAAGAGCCGCCTCAAGGACCGTTCCTCGCGCAAGGCGCATGCCGCTGCGGAAGCGATCGCCGAACTCGACGCGCCGAGCTATGTCATCGAAGCGCCGGCGACGGAGGGCGACGACGAAGTCACTGCATTCAATCCGATCATCATCGCGGAAGCCACGACGTCACTGAAACGGCTCTCGGTCAGCGAAGCCGTGATGGAACTCGACTTCACCGGCGCCGCCGTCATCGTATTCCAGCATGGCTCCAGCGGGCGGGTGAACGTGATCTATCGCAGGCCCGACGGGAATATAGGCTGGGTCGATCCGCCGTTGATGAATGGCGGTGCATAGCCGCCAGTATGGTGGCTCAGGAGTTCGCTTCATTTTCTCGGCAAACTCTTCAAGCGAACTTCTGAACCTAAACCACACTGGAATCGTAATTTTCTAGTGTCCTTTCGAATCCGGAGCTCGCTATGAAGGCGCTGCATAATGAGGCGAACTTCGGATTCGGGACACTAGTACCGGTTTTCGAAGTCCGTGGAGCCGGTTGCGGGTGGTGTCGATACAGACTTCGAAAATCAAAAGGTACTAGCAATTCTATGGTTCTAGTACCGCTTTCGATTTGAAATTCCTGAGGACGAACTTGCGGCAACCGGTGCAGGAATTTCAAATCGGCGGTACTGGCGCCATTGACGCGCTGCGGGACGATCCCTATGGTCCGCCGCCTTTTGGGCCGGTTTTTAACCTGGTCAAAGCGAAGTTCAGGAATTGGCATTGGCCTTGCGTTAGCTTATAAGCCCGGTCATCCAGGCCGGTTCGCGACCCACCTCGCCGCGCGTATTGGAAGCGAATGTCGAATTCAAAACTCCACTAGCGACTCATATTTGCTAATGGACCTTCGGTTCCAGCATTCGCAAGAAGGCTCGCTGAAACGGGATGCGAATGTTAGAATCGGACTACTAGAGCCGCAAACCATGTGCTTTCGCCCGTATGTGTCTCACGCTTGTTGCTGTTTGTCTGACGTCTATTTCGCAACCTGACGGCAAAACTCACCTCGGCAGAACTTACCATGATGATTACTGATCTGGTCGCACCCGAGGCGATCCTTCCCGCGTTGAAAGTCAACAGCAAGAAACAAGCGTTGCAGGAACTGGCGGCACGTGCGGCTGAGCTGTCCGGACAGAACGAGCGCGCGGTGTTCGAGGTGCTGTTGCAGCGTGAGAAGCTGGGAACCACCGCGGTCGGTTACGGCGTAGCGATTCCGCACGGCAAGCTGCCGAAACTCGACAAGATATTCGGCCTGTTCGCACGCCTTGAACGGCCCATTGATTTCGAGGCGATGGATGGCCAGCCGGTCGATCTGACGTTTCTGTTGCTGGCGCCCGAGGGCGCCGGTGCGGATCATCTGAAAGCGCTGGCGCGGATCGCGCGATTGCTGCGCGATCAGGACATCGCCAAGAAATTGCGCGCCTCGCGCGATGCCCAGGCGATCTATTCGGTGCTGGCGCTACCGCCCGCGACTGCCGCCTAAGCTGTTCCGAATCACACGCGGCTGCTAGAGTTACAATTCCGACGCTACGCGGCGTAAGGCCGGCAAACCGGTCTGAGGCGCGAGCGCAAGCGAGCCTCGAAGGATAGGCCGTCGCCCTTCGAGACGCCGCTTCGCGGCTCCTCAGGGTGACGGCGATTCAACCTCAATACATCCTGCTCCAGTGGAGTTTTTAATTTGACATTCGCCTCCTGCCCCGGCTGCAATGTGGGTAGCGGATGTCAAATTCGCTCCCTAGCGTGCCGCTCAGTCTGAAATTCGCCTCAAAAATTGCTGCAATGGCATGCGAACTTCGGAATCGGGACATTGGGTCCGCAGTTGTCCGAAATCCGACCGGAGTGATGATGCTGTCAAAGAATATCCTGTTGATTCCAGCGTTCACACTCACCCTCATGACATCGGCCAGCGCCGCGGACCCCAGGTTCATCGCAAGCCTCAGCAAGCTCGATCCGCAGACGCGGCTCGAACAGATCTGCGATCTCGAGGCTGTCAACCACATCGGCAAGAACGAAAAACTGAAGCCCGACCGCGCAAAAGCCAATGTCATCACACCGCCCCGGACACATGGCGACATGATCGAAGGTACCGGCGGGGCGTTTCGCAGCGGCGGAAAGTGGTATGCGTTTTCGTTTACCTGCAAGGGTTCGCCCGACCACCTCAAGGTGCTGTCGTTCACCTACAAGGTCGGCGCGCTCATTCCGAAAGAGAAATGGCCCGAATACGGATTGTGGGATTGAGCGGCTGAAGAGGCTGCGCTAAGCGGCGGCGGCTGACTCTTCACCTCTCCCGCTTGCGGGGGAGGTCGACCGGCGAAGCGTAGCGAAGTCGGTCAGGTGGGGGCATCGTCACTGACATTGCCCCCTCCCCAGCAAGCGGGAGAGGGAGCGCGTCGTCCCCCGGTGATGCGGTTTCATGGGTACCAGAAGCTGCGCCCTTCAGTCCTTCACCACGCGCACGGCGCCGAGCGCGGCGCTGGTGGTGTGCGCGGCATAAGCCTTCAACGCCATCGTGATCTTCCGCTTGCGCGGTCCGGCGGGCTTCCACGCCTTGCTGCCGCGCGCCTCCATCGCCGCGCGGCGGCGCTCAAGCTCCGCGTCGTCCACCGCGAGATGAACCGTGCGGTTGGGGATGTCGAACGCGATGATATCGCCATCTTCCACCAGTCCAATGGCTCCACCTTCCGCCGCTTCCGGCGAGACGTGACCGATCGACAGGCCCGACGATCCGCCGGAGAAGCGCCCGTCGGTGATCAGCGCGCAAGCTTTGCCGAGACCCTTGGATTTCAGGTAGCTGGTCGGATACAGCATTTCCTGCATGCCCGGACCACCGCGCGGGCCTTCATAGCGGATCAACACCACATCTCCGGCTTTGATCTTGTTGCCGAGAATGGCATCGACCGCGTCGTCCTGGCTTTCGAAGATGCGCGCAGGGCCGGAGAATTTCAGGATGCTGGCGTCGACGCCGGCGGTCTTCACGATGCAGCCGTCGCGCGCGATGTTGCCGTAGAGCACGGCGAGGCCGCCGTCTTTCGAATAGGCATGCTCGGCGTCGCGGATGCAGCCGGTGCTGCGATCGGTATCGAGTTCCTCGAAGCGGAGGTTTTGGCTGAACGCCTGCTGGGTCGGCACGTTGCCCGGTGCGGCCATATAGAAATTGCGCACGCTGTCGCTTTTGGTGCGCATGATGTCCCAGCGGTCGAGCGCATCCTTCAGCGTCGTGCTGTGTACGTTCGGAATGTCGGTCGTCAGCAGGTTCGCGCGGTCGAGCTCGCCGAGAATGGCCATGATGCCGCCGGCGCGATGCACGTCTTCCAGATGCACGTCGGGCACCGATGGCGCGACCTTGCACAGCACCGGCACGCGGCGCGACAGCCGATCGATGTCGGCCATCGTGAACGGCACCTGGCCTTCATATGCGGCAGCAAGAAGATGCAGCACGGTATTGGTCGAACCGCCCATCGAGATGTCGAGCGTCATCGCATTTTCGAACGCCTTGAAGTTGGCGATGTTGCGCGGCAATGCGCTCTCGTCGTCCTGCTCGTAATAGCGCCGCGCCAGATCGACGATCAGATGGCCGGCTTCGACGAACAGGCCCTTGCGGTCGGCGTGGGTTGCGAGCACCGAGCCGTTGCCGGGCAGCGCGAGACCGAGCGCTTCGGTCAGGCAGTTCATCGAGTTGGCGGTGAACATGCCGGAGCATGAACCGCAGGTCGGACAGGCCGAGCGTTCGATCACCTCGACCTCGGCGTCGCTGACGGTGTCGTCGGCGGCAGCGACCATCGCGTCGATCAGGTCGACCGCGCGCTTCTTGCCCTTGATGGTGAGTTTGCCGGACTCCATCGGGCCGCCGGAAACAAACACCACGGGGATGTTCAGCCGCAGCGCAGCCATCAGCATGCCGGGCGTGATCTTGTCGCAGTTGGAGATGCAGACCATGGCGTCGGCGCAGTGGGCGTTGACCATGTATTCGACGCTGTCGGCGATGATCTCGCGCGACGGCAGGCTGTAGAGCATGCCGTCGTGGCCCATGGCGATGCCGTCATCGACCGCGATGGTGTTGAATTCCTTGGCGACGCCGCCGGCCTGCTCGATCTCGCGGGCGACAAGCTGGCCGAGGTCCTTGAGGTGAACGTGGCCCGGCACGAACTGCGTGAACGAATTGACCACCGCGATGATCGGCTTGCCGAAGTCCTCGTTCTTCATGCCGGTGGCGCGCCACAGGCCGCGGGCGCCGGCCATGTTGCGGCCATGGGTGGTGGTGCGGGAACGATAGGCGGGCATGACGAAATCCTCGGTAACGAAAGTGGCTGGCTCGGTGTGCGGGCAATGAAAATCCGCCGGTGGCGGCGGGCCGACCATACTCTCCGCGCGCGGCGGGTCAAACCGCGGGTTGCGAAAAATCAGCCCTGGAATGGATGCCATGCGCGGTTGCCGTCATCCCCGCCGAACGAATTCGTTCGGCTGGAGGTGCGAGCTCAGGCGGAGCGTTTGCTCCGCCGACAGCGAGCCTCGAAGGATGACTTGCGTGCAGCCAGCACCCCTTGAGGCGATTGCTGCGCAATGGCGCCTCGGGGGTGACGGCGCTCGGCTGTGGGAAAGCCGTCAAACAAAAAGCGGCAGCGCTCGACGCGCCGCCGCTTTCGTCTAACTCAATTCCTCTAGCGCTGCCGCTCGAGGACGCGTCCCTTAGTGGACGCTGACAGCCTGAAGCTCGTTGCTCCACGCATTCGCGATCGCGGCTTCCCGCGAGTCGGTCAGCATGATCGGCGTGCCATCGGCCGCATGCAGCGCAAACAGCTTGAGGCCCGGCGCGATCTTCGGCGCCTGCGGGAACAGTCCCGGCACATCCTCGGAGCTGATCTGCTTCACGTAGGCGATATGACCTTCGCCGAGATGGGCCAGCGCCTCCATCGAGACGCTTTCGGGCTGGAACGTGACATTCACTTCACTCATGGTCTCGACTCCTTTTTTAGACCAAGCGGTCGAGTCCGCTACTCGTTACATTCAGATGCATGGCCTTGGCCGGAAAACCGGTATCCACTTTTCCGGGCCATGCATTATTCATGTTCATTGATAGCGATTGTCTTAACGACCCGTTCAGGCTCTGGCCTGGCGAGATCTATGGACAACAACCCGTTTTTCAGGTCCGCACCGAGCACGTGCATCCCCTCCGCCAGCACGAACGTGCGCTGGAAGTGGCGCGCGGCGATGCCGCGGTGGATGTATTGCCTGGTCTTGTCGTCCTGCTGCCGGCCCCGGATCACGAGCTGATTTTCCTCAATGGTCACATCGAGTTGGTCGCGGGTAAATCCCGCCACCGCCAGCGTGATCCGCAGGCGTTCGGGCTGGCCGTTGTTACGGTCGCACCGCTCGATGTTGTAGGGAGGATAGCCGTCGGCACCTTTGACGACCCGATCGAGCGCACGCTCGATTTCGTCGAATCCCAGCAGGAACGGACTAGATAACGAAGGAACACGAGACATTCACAAAGTCCTCTCGAAGCGACTTTGACGCGCGCGACCCGCTTTCTTCGGCGGATCATGCGCTGGGCCCTTACGGCACCCATTTTCGACCACCTGGCGGCTGCCAGCCGGTCACCATCCAATATGGAGATGATTTGCGCGCCGTTCAAGACGCCGGGAACACCATCCAAGGCGTTGATATCGGATTAGAAATCAAGCCGCTTACGGCCGTCGGCGCTGTACAGGTGCAGCTTGTCGTGCGCCGCCACCGCCCGAATCCGCTCGCCGATGTCAGGGCCGCCCTGGCCGGGAACCCGGACCAGGATCTCGCCGGGCGGCAGTTCGCCGGGTTTGGCACTCACGGTCGGCATATCGCCCCGGCGGGAACGAACGCCGTAGACATAGGTTTCGGCGCCGACCCGCTCGATCGCTTCAACCGTGAGGTCGAGGGCGACGCCGCCGGATGCCACCGGCTCGTTTGAGAGCACCAGATCCTCCGGGCGTATGCCGAGAATGCCGGCATCAGTGCTGGCGCCGCCGAGGCTGATGTCGGCGCCCTGCAAGGGAATCAAGTTCATCGGCGGCGCGCCGATGAACGATGCGACGAAAGTCGTGGCGGGCTTCTGGTAGATCTCCAGCGGATTGCCGATCTGCTCGACGCGGCCGCCGTTCATCACCACGAGGATATCGGCCAGCGTCATCGCCTCGAGCTGGTCGTGGGTGACGTAGATCGACGTGGTCGAGAGCCGGCGTTGCAGTTTGCGGATTTCAACGCGCATGGCGATACGCAATTTGGCGTCGAGGTTCGACAGC
>JAFEFK010000701.1 GCA_018240625.1 Pseudomonadota bacterium | reverse complement strand
CTCGATGATCTCAAGAGCAAGCCGGCTAGCAGACAGCCCAAAATGACCTAAGGCTGCCACGACAGCGAGGGATAACCTGTTACACCTAAATTGAAGAGAAGATACGTTAACGGCGAGTTTCAGGTGATCGGGCCATCCCATGGCGTCCGAACACGCCTGTTTCAGCACCCAGGCTCCGATTTCGTTGATCAATCCGATCTCTTCCGCAAGCGGTATGAAATTGTCGGGCCCAACCATGCCGCGCACGGGGTGTCGCCAGCGCAGCAGCGCCTCGAAGCTGCTGACCTCGTTCGTCTGAAGGTTGACGAGAGGCTGATAGAACACCTCGAACTCCTCCCGCGCCAGAGCCTTGCGGAGATCGACCTCAAGCGCTCGACGAGCTTGCATTCTCTCGTCCATCCAGGCTTCGAAAAAGAAGTACTTGCCCCGGCCATCCGCCTTGGCTCGATAAAGAGCCATATCGGCCTTCTTCAGAAGCTGGTCTGGGTCGTGACCATCGGTGGGCGCCACGGCGATGCCGACGCTCGCTCCGATCATGAGCTGATGGTCGCCGATGTCGTAGGGCGTGCTGAGCGTCTCGATGATTCGTTGCGCCAGCACGGCCAAGTCGTCCGGCTGACCCACGGCCAACACAACTGCAAACTCGTCTCCCCCAAGGCGGGCGACAAAGGCGTCGTCACGCATGCTCGCGCGCAACCGATCCGCGACAGCGACCAGCAACCGGTCCCCGATCGCGTGGCCAAGCATATCGTTCACGGCCTTGAAACCATCCAGGTCAAGGTAGATAACGGCGAGCTGTTCGCCCCGGCGCGCTCGCTTGAGCGCCTGCTCGGCCTCTAGACGGAACAGCACCCGGTTGGGCAAGCCCGTGAGCGCGTCGTGATGCGCCATATGCGCGATCCTCGCATCCGCCGCGCGACGTTCGCTGATGTCCTCGAAGGTCGCGACCCAGCCACCATTCTCCGTTGGTACGGCCGAGATCGAGATCGTGCGGCCATCCGCGAGCCGCTGCTCAGGTAGCAGACGCTCATCCCTCGCGAGAGCAGCCTTTATCGTCGCGTAAGCTTCCACAAGGTCGCATTCCCAATCGTGGCCCACGCATTCCGGCTCGGCAACGCGGTGGATGGGAGTTCCGGGCTCGATGGCCTCGGCGGGGAGACCGTAAATATCCTGAAAGCGGCTGTTGCAGACGACAAGCCGGTCATCGGCGTCGTACATGCAAAGCCCCTGCGACATGTTCGCCATGGCCGAATTCAGTAGATTTGATTTAAACTGGACGTCCAGGCCACGCTCATGGAACTGGCGGAGCGTTCGGGCCAACGCTCCGATCTCATGTTTGCGGCCTTCATACTCGGGCAAAAACTCCATCCCCGGATATGCGTCAGCAGATGTTTCGGGCCGCTCGATAGCCGAGGAAGTCCGGGCAAGCGGCGTTTCGCCGGTGCGTAACCGTTCCATGGCAGCGGTGAGCAATTCGATTGGCCTCAACATGCTCCTATCGACGAAGTACCCGATGGCAAGCCCGATCATCAACGCCGCCATCACGGCGCAGGAACCGAGAACGAGAGTTAAGTCAATGGCGGCCAAGTGACGATCGGACAGCGCCATGATGCCGTCCGGCTCAGGTTTGGACGCAAGTTCCAGGAAGCTCGACCGAATGTCGTTTCGCGTGAGGATAAGGTTAGTGACAGCTACCGCCCCGAGAAGCGGTCCAAGTACGCAGAGGAGCGCCACGGATCCAAGAACAGTTTGCCGAAGATTAAGGTGCATTTTACTCG
>JAFEFK010000700.1 GCA_018240625.1 Pseudomonadota bacterium | reverse complement strand
CAGCGTCTAAAGGCTGGTAATTGCGGCCTCCGCCCGGTTTATTCACCCGTCTGTTGACTTGGCGTGCGCCGGAAGGCGTTTACGCGGTCGAATGCCCCTTATTCCGCGAATTCGCCTGAAACGGCGCCGACTGTGATTGCATTGCCATGATCGAAAAAACCTACCAGCCCGCCGAGATCGAAGGCCGCATGTCCCGCATCTGGGAGGAGGCCGGCGCCTTCAAGGCGGGGCGCGCGGATCGCCGCGAGGCCGAACCGTTCACGATCGTGATCCCGCCGCCGAACGTCACCGGCTCGCTGCACATGGGCCACGCGCTCAACAACACGCTGCAGGACGTGCTGTGCCGGTTCGAGCGGATGCGTGGCCGCGACGTGCTGTGGCAGCCCGGCACCGATCATGCCGGCATCGCGACCCAGATGGTGGTCGAGCGGCAGTTGATGGAGCGGCAGGAGCCCGGCCGCCGCGACATCGGCCGCGCCAAATTCCTCGAACGGGTCTGGCAATGGAAGGCCGAGAGCGGCGGTGTCATCGTCAACCAGTTGAAGCGCCTCGGCGCGTCCTGCGACTGGTCGCGCGAACGCTTCACCATGGACGAGGGCCTGTCGCGCGCCGTGGTCAAGGTGTTCGTCGAACTGCATCGCGACGGCTTGATCTACAAGGACAAGCGTCTGGTCAACTGGGACCCAAAACTGCTCACGGCGATTTCCGATCTCGAAGTGCAGCAGATCGAGGTCAAGGGCAGCCTGTGGCATCTGCGCTATCCGCTCGAAGGCAGGACGTTCAACCCCGACGATCCCTCGACCTACATCGTCGTCGCCACCACGCGCCCGGAGACGATGCTGGGCGATACCGCGGTCGCGGTGCATCCGGAGAACGAGAAGCTTGGGCATCTGATCGGCAGCAAGGTCGTGCTGCCGCTGGTCGGCCGCGTCATTCCGATCGTCGGCGACGATTACGCCGATCCGGAGAAGGGCACCGGCGCGGTCAAGATCACGCCCGCGCATGACTTCAACGACTTCGAGGTCGGCAAGCGCCACGGCCTGTCGCAGATCGCTGTGCTCGATCGCGAAGGGCGGCTCACGCTGTCTGCGAACGAGGACTATCTGCGCGGTCTTCCTGAAGGCGCGTTGATGCTGGCCGAGGAACTCGATGGCATGGACCGCTTTGCCGCGCGCAAGGCGATCGTCGCACGCCTCGAGGAGTTCGGCTTCCTCGACAAGATCGAGCCCAACACGCACATGGTGCCGCACGGCGACCGCTCGGGCGTCGTCATCGAGCCGTATCTGACCGATCAGTGGTACGTCGACGCCAAGACCATGGCGCAGCCGGCGATGGCCGCGGTGCGATCGGGCGCGACGGCCTTCGTGCCGAAGAACTGGGAGAAGACCTACTTCGAGTGGATGGAGAACATCCAGCCATGGTGCATTTCGCGGCAACTCTGGTGGGGTCATCAGATCCCGGCCTGGTATGGCCCTGACGGCAAGGTATTCGTCGCCGAGACCGAGGACGAGGCGGTCGGCAACGCGCTCGGCTATTACGTCGAGCAGGAAGTGATCACGGCGGAGCAGGGCGCCGAAATGGCGCGCGATCCGGCGAGGCGCGAAGGCTTCATCACGCGCGACGAAGACGTGCTCGACACCTGGTTCTCGTCGGCGCTGTGGCCGTTCTCGACGCTTGGCTGGCCCGACGAGACGCCGGAGGTGAAGCGTTACTATCCGACCAACGTGCTGGTCACGGGGTTCGACATCATCTTCTTCTGGGTCGCCCGGATGATGATGATGGGCCTTCATTTTATGAAGGAGGCGCCGTTCTCGACGGTCTACATCCATGCCCTCGTCCGCGACGAGAAGGGCGCCAAGATGTCGAAGTCGAAGGGCAACGTCATCGATCCCCTGCATCTGATCGACGACTACGGCGCCGACGCGCTGCGCTTCACGCTCGCCGCGATGGCAGCGCAAGGCCGTGACATCAAGCTCGCGCCACAGCGGGTCGAGGGTTATCGCAATTTTGCGACAAAACTCTGGAACGCGTGCCGCTTTGCCGAGATGAACGAGTGCGTGCTGCCGCCGGGTTTCGATCCGACCGCGGCGAAGGAAACGCTCAACCGCTGGATCGTGCACGAAACTGCGCGCGCCGCGCGCGACGTCACCGAAGCGATCGAGGCCTATCGCTTCAACGACGCGGCTGGTGCGATCTATCGCTTCGTCTGGAACGTCTATTGCGATTGGTATCTCGAACTCGCAAAACCCGTGATGATTGGCGCGGATGGTCCGGCCAAGGCCGAGACCCGCGCCATGGTCGCCTGGGCGCGCGATGAAATCCTGAAACTGCTGCATCCGTTCATGCCGTTCCTCACCGAGGAATTGTGGGCAGTGACGGCGGCGCGGCCGCAACTGCTGACGCTGACGCCGTGGCCGATCAAGGCCGGCCTCACCGCCGAACAGCAGGTCATGATCGCCGCCGCGGCGAGCGATCCGCTGGCGGCGCCCGTGCTTCTCGCCGATCCGTCGAAGCCGGATTTTCGCGATGATGCGGCCGAGGCCGAGATCGGCTGGGTGGTCGATCTCGACACCGCCATTCGTTCGGTCCGCGCGGAAATGAATATTCCTCCGGCCACGCTGACGCCGCTGGTGCTGGCGAGTGTGTCCGCCGACACAAAGGCACGTGCGCAGCGCTGGAGCGACGTCGTCAAGCGGATGTCGAGGCTTGCGGACATTTCGTT
>JAFEFK010000006.1 GCA_018240625.1 Pseudomonadota bacterium | reverse complement strand
TGGCGGCGCCCCGGCGTGTCCGGCGCTGCAATAGCGCTGCACAGGTGCTCGCCATGCCTCCGGAAGAATCGAAACGCCTCCCGATCTCTCTCCTTACCCATGGCATCCATCTTCGCAGCCAGATCCAGGACGGCCTGCCGATCCCGCGCCTCACGAGACGCGGCATAGCGCAACACCAGAAACAGCCAATCCTGTACGACATCGTCGAGATCATCGTGGGCCGAGACCATGTGCGGAAAGGTCGCCACCGAAAGCGGCCCGCGCCACGCTAACGTCCGCCGCTTTGGTCGAGCGCGAGATTGAGCTTGAGCACATTGACGCGTGGCTCGCCGAGGAAGCCGAGGAACCGCCCCACCGTCTGGCTGTCGACCAAGGCCCGGACATCTGCTTCCGGCACATTTCTGGCTTTTGCGACCCGTGCAGCCTGGAATTGAGCCGCTTGCGGCGTGATGTCGGGATCGAGACCGCTGCCGGAAGTGGTGACGAGATCGACCGGAACGGCCGCAGAGGGATTTTCCGTCTTCAAGGCAGCGACATCCTGCTGGACGCGATCTGCCAGCGCCTTGCTGGTCGGGCCGAGATTCGAGCCCCCGGAGTTGGCCGCATTATAAGGAGCCGGTACGGTCTTTGTGGGATCCTTCGGATCCGGCGCAGTCGTTGCCGACGGGCGGCCGTGAAAATACTTGTCTGCTGTGAACGCCTGTCCGAGCAGGGCCGAGCCGACGGTCTTGTCGCCCTGCTCGATCAAACTTCCCTGCGCTTGATAGGGAAACAGCACCTGTGCCGCGCCGGTCATGGCCAGCGGATAGATCAGGCCTGTCACGACGGTCAGAGCGGCGAAGATGACGACGGCCGGACGAAACTCTTTCAACATGACAGCCTCTCAAGCCAGATGCAGGGCGGTGACCGCGAGATCGATCGCCTTAATGCCGATGAAGGGAAGGATCACGCCGCCGAGCGCATAGACCAGCAGGTTGCGCCGTAACAGCGCGGCGGCGCCGATTGGGCGATACTTCACGCCTTTCAAGGCCAGCGGGATCAGCGCAATGATGATCAGCGC
>JAFEFK010000069.1 GCA_018240625.1 Pseudomonadota bacterium | reverse complement strand
CTACGATCGCGAAGCCATATTTCCAAGCGAGAACTACAAGGATTTGCACACCTCCGGCCTGCTCGGTATCGCGATTCCCAAAAAGCATGGCGGCCTCGGCGCGACCTATCAGACCTACGCCATGTCAGCCGCCGAGATCGGACGTTATTGCGGCGCGACCGCGCTGACCTGGAACATGCACGTCTGCTCGACCCTGTGGTCGGGCCCGCTCGCGGACGATCTCGAGATGGACGGCGTCACCCGCGCCGAGCACGAGCGCCGCCGCGCCATTCACTACAAGCGGATCATCGATGACGGCGCTGTCTATTCGCAGCCGTTCTCCGAAGGCGGCGCGGCGGCGGCTGGCGGTGTCGCGTTCGGCACCGAAGCAAAACCCGTGAAGGGCGGCTGGATCGTCAACGGCAAGAAGATTTTTGCGTCGCTCTCCGGCCACGCGGACTACTACGGCGTGCTCTGCACCGAACTGGCCGAAGGCGAGAAAGCCTCGCGCCGCAATACGCTCTATCTCGCCGTCCCTGCGAAAGCCGATGGCGTCTCCGTGGTCGGCGATTGGGATCCGCTCGGCATGCGCGGCACGGTCTCGCGCACACTGATCTTTAAGGATGTCTTCGTCGCCGAGGACGAAGCCTTGATGCCGCGCGGCGTCTACTTCAAGGCGGCGTCGAGCTGGCCGCATATGTTTTTGACGCTGTCGCCGACCTATGTCGGCCTCGCGCAGGCTGCCTACGATTTCACGGTGCGCTATCTGCGCGGCGAGATGCCGGGCACGCCGCCGGTGAAGCGGCGGATGTATCCGACCAAGCAGATCGCGGTGGCGCAGATGCAGATCAAACTGGAGCAGATCAAGGCGATCTGGTTTCAGGCCGTCACCGAGGCCTGCGCCAATCCCAGCAAGGAACAGGTGCTGCGCGCCTACGCCGCGCAATATTCCGCGATGGAAGGCGCCAACGAGATCGCGACGCTGGCGCTCCGCACCTGCGGCGGCCAGGCGATGCTGAAATCGCTGCCGCTGGAACGCATCTATCGCGACAGCCGCTGCGGCTCGCTGATGCTGCCCTGGACCGCCGAACTCTGCCTCGACCGCATCGGACGCGAGGCGCTGTATGAGCCGGGGGAAAGCGATGAGTGAATCGGACTACCAGCAATTCTTCTCGTCATTGCGAGGAGCTCAAGGTGACGCGTAGCGTCGTCCCGCCAGCGACGAAGCAATCCAGACTCTTGATGTAAAGACTGGATTGCTTCGCTTCGCTCGCAATGACGAAGAGACATGAGGCAGAATGTGTGAAAGACAGAGTCATGCGCGGGCTTGACCCGCGCATCCACCAATTCGAAGAAGGATGGATGGCCGGATCAAGTCCGGCCATGACCCAGATTTCCTAGTTGATGGCGCTCTATCCGACAGGCTCAAGGCCATGAACCTCTCCGACCTCATCGTGCGCAATGCCGCCTTCACGCCGGACAAGCCGGCGCTGCGCTTCGAGGGCGAGACGTGGAGCTATGCCGCGTTCGCGGCGCGCATCGAAGCGGCGGCGCGCGCGTTGAGGGCGGAATACGGCGTGGGCCACGGCGACCGCGTTGCCATCCTCAGCCTCAACCGCCCCGACTATCTCGTATTGCTCTATGCCTGCGCACGGCTTGGCGCCATGCTGGTGCCGATGAACTGGCGGCTCGCGGTCGCCGAACAATTGTTCATTCTCAGCGATTGCGAGCCAAAGATTCTGGTGCTGGAGCGGGCTCTTGCGAATGTTCTGCCGCAAGCTGCGGCCGATCGTCCCGGCCTGCATGTCGCCGGGCTCGATTTCACACCCCAAGGCGGCATGGCCTTCGAGACATTGCTGGCGCGCGCGGATGGCGATGGCCGCGACCCACAGGCCGATCTTTCTTCTCCTTTGCTGATCGTCTACACCTCAGGCACGACAGGCCGCCCGAAAGGCGCAGTGCTGCGGCAGGAGGCGCTGCTGTGGAACGGCGTGATGAGCCAGCACATGCACGGGCTCACATCCGACGATCATGTGCTGACCGTGCTGCCGTTCTTTCATGTCGGCGGGCTCAACATCCAGACCACGCCGGCGCTGCATCACGGCGCGACCGTGACGATTCATGCGCGCTTCACGCCGGACGCAACGCTGAAAGCCATCGGCGAGGATCGCCCGACCCTGACCGTGCTGGTGCCGGCGACAATCCAGGCCGTCAGCGATCATCCCACGTGGGCGTCGACTGATCTGTCCTCGCTGAAAGCCGTTTCCACCGGCTCGCAGGTGGTGCCGCCACACCTGATCGAGCGCATCGTCGCACGCGGGGTGCCGGTGTTGCAGGTCTATGGCTCGACCGAAACCTGCCCGATCGCGATCTATACCCGGCTCGGCGGCGACACCTCGCGACATGAAACGACAGGTCTCGCGGGATTATGGTGCGAGGCCCTTGTTGTCGATGACACCGGCCTCGAACTGCCGCCGGACACGGCGGGCGAGATCGCGGTGCGCGGCCCCAACGTCTTTTCCGAATACTGGCGCAACGCCGAGGCCACCCGCGAGGCGCTGCGCGACGGCTGGTACCGCACCGGCGATGTCGCGAGCCGCGACGCCAACGGCTATTTCATCGTGCGCGACCGCAAGAAGAACATGATCATTTCCGGCGGCGAGAACATCTATCCCGCCGAGGTCGAGCGCGTGCTGCTCGAGCATCCCGCGATCGCGGATTGTGCCGTGATCGGGCGGTCCGATCCGAAGTGGGACGAGGTCCCGGTGGCCTATGTCATGTTGCGCGCCGATCATGCTATCGGCACGGACGACCTGCACACGCACGTGCTGGCGCAGCTCGCACGTTTCAAGGTGCCGCGCGAATTCGTGTTTGTCGACGATCTGCCCCGCACCGCGCTCGGCAAGGTGCAGCATTTTGTGCTGAGGCAGGGAGCGGAGAAGGCATGAATCGCCCCATTCAGCAGTCGTCCCTGCGGACGCAAGGCCCCATAGTCCCCGGAAGGCCATTTTGAGCACAACGCCGACAATTTGGTTCCAGCGAGAATCCTCGCCGTATGGGTCCCTGCGTTCGCAGGGACGACGCGCTGTTTGTGGCAATCTATCGTCGGGAATGCTGTCATGAAAATCACCGTTCTCGGCGGCGGCAACGGCTCGTTCGCAGCCGCAGGCGATTTTG
>JAFEFK010000699.1 GCA_018240625.1 Pseudomonadota bacterium | reverse complement strand
TATTCCGGGCGCGTGTTCTTTCGTTCCGCCTGGAACGTGCTGCGGCACGGGCACACCAACATGGACGTGCCGATCTCCCTCGGCGTCTGTCTCGCATTCGGCTTGAGCCTCTACGAAACCTTTCATCACGGCTCCCACGCCTATTTCGACGCATCGATCTCGCTGCTGTTTTTCCTGCTGATCGGCCGCACCCTCGACCATATGATGCGGGAGCGGGCGCGCACCGCCGTAACGGGACTGGCACGGCTGGCGGCGCGCGGCGCGCTGGTGCAGCATGGCGATGGCACCCGCGACTATCTTCCGGTCGGCGAGGTGATGCCCGGCATGACCATTCTGCTGGCCGCCGGCGAGCGCGTTCCGGTCGATGCGAAAGTCGTGAGCGGGCAATCCGACATCGACCGCTCGCTGCTATCGGGGGAGAGCGTGCCGGTGCCGACGCGCGAAGGTGCGTTGCTGCAGGCGGGAACGCTGAATCTCACGGGGCCGCTGACCGTTATCGCCACGGCAGCCGCCAACGAGTCCTTCCTCGCCGAAATGATGCGCCTGATGGAAGCCGCGGAATCCGGCCGTTCGTCCTATCGGCGCATCGCGGACCGCGCGGCGCGGCTCTATGCGCCGGTCGTGCACAGCGTGGCGCTGCTCACCTGCATCGGCTGGTGGCTTGCGACCGGCGATGCGCACCTCGCCATCACGATTGCGATCGCGGTGCTCATCATCACCTGCCCCTGCGCGCTCGGTCTTGCGGTGCCGATGGTGCAGGTGGTCGCGGCGCGGCGGCTGTTCGAACAAGGCATTCTGCTCAAGGACGGCGGCGCGCTGGAGCGGCTGGCCGAAATCGATACCGTCGTGTTCGACAAGACCGGCACGCTGACACTCGGCGAGCCGCGCTTGCTTGATCGCGACAGCATCGATCCGGAAGCATTGCGCATCGCCGCGGCGATGGCTTCGTACTCCCGCCATCCCTATTCGCGCGCGCTGGCGGACGCGCGGACCGGCCTTCCGCTGACTGTCAGCGCGGATGACATCTCCGAGCATCCCGGCTGCGGCATGGAAGCGCGGATCGCGGGGCATATCTACCGGCTGGGCCGTGCCGCATGGGCGCTGAATTCCGCAGCGGCGAATACGTCCGGTGCGCGCGGCGCCGATGTCGTGCTCGCGCGCGACGGGGTATCGCTTGCCGGGTTCTCGTTTGAAGACCGCCTCCGCAACGGCGCGCGCGAAGCCCTTGCCGAGATCGTGCGCGATGGAGCGAGCGTCGAGGTGCTGTCGGGTGATCGCGACACCACCGTCCGCCGCCTCGCCACACAACTTGGTGTCGGTCACCTCGCCGAGGTCTCGCCGGCCGGAAAGGTCGAGCATATCGCGACCCTCGAAGCATCGGGCCGCAACGTGCTGATGGTCGGCGATGGCCTGAACGACGCTCCGGCGCTTGCCGCGGCGCACGCGTCGATGGCGCCGGCCTCGGCGGCGGACGTCGGCCGCAACGCCGCCGACCTGGTATTCCTGCATGAAAGTCTGCTGGCGGTGCCACGGGCCATTGAAATTGCGGGTGCCGCAGCCCGGCTGGTGCAACAAAATCTGGCTCTGGCAGTTGTCTATAACGTCGTCGCAGTGCCGGTGGCTGTACTGGGATATGTGACACCACTGGTCGCGGCGATTGCGATGTCGTCGTCGTCCGTGATCGTCATTGCCAACGCCTTGCGTTTGCGGACGGCTCGCCGCAACCGCGAGCATAGGGACGACATGCCGCTGGCGGCAGAATTGTCGTCCGCGAGGAACTGATGAACGATTTTCTCTATCTGGTTCCTATTGCGCTGGCGCTCGGGCTCGCCGGGCTCGGCGCGTTCATGTGGGCGCTCCGCAGCGGCCAGTATGAGGATCTCGATGGCGCCGCCGAGCGCATCCTGTTCGACGACGACCGGCCGCTGCCGGAGCGGCCGGACGGGCCAAGCCGGCCTTCCTCAGTCCCGCCGCCGACGTAGTCCGCCACCGTCGCTCAACTTCCCAACGGGTAGTATCAGGTGGTCACCCGACGTCCGCGTCTGCCGGGCAACTGGAAATCGTCAAGCGCGTCGATCGTGGCGCGGTTTGGGCAATATTCCCTGTAAATCCATCTGGAGATTCCAGCGCGAAGATCCCGGCTGCATCGGGCCGTCGCCGGGCACAAGGCGCAGACACGTTCCATGTCGCGCATCACGGCCGGCTCGGCACGAAGCATCCCGATGCTGTCGATACCCAAGGCGTCGAGAAGCGCAGCCGAGTTTGCGGCGTTGCCGCTCCTGTTTTTCGCAGCAGCTTCGAGATCGTCGGGCGAAACGCGCAGATCGCGCGCAATCGCGGAAAACTCCGCTTGGCCGAGGCCAGCCAGATC
>JAFEFK010000698.1 GCA_018240625.1 Pseudomonadota bacterium | reverse complement strand
TTGCCGAGCATGGCAAGGGTGACGTTCTCAAGCTTGATGCCGAGGTCCTCGCTGATGGCCTGACCGCCGGTCAGCACCGCGATGTCCTGCAACATGGCCTTGCGGCGATCGCCGAAGCCCGGCGCCTTGACGGCTGCGACCTTCAGACCGCCACGCAGACGGTTGACGACGAGGGTGGCGAGGGCTTCGCCTTCGACGTCTTCCGCGACGATGACCAGCGGCTTGCCGGTCTGCACCACGGCCTCGAGCAGCGGCAGCAGCTCGTTCAGCGAGGAGAGCTTCTTCTCGTTGATCAGGATGTAGGCATCGTCCATCTCGACGCGCATCTTGTCGGCGTTGGTGACGAAGTAGGGCGAGATGTAGCCGCGGTCGAACTGCATGCCTTCGACGACGTCGAGTTCGGTGTCCAGCGATTTGGCTTCCTCAACGGTGATGACGCCTTCGTTGCCGACCTTCGCCATGGCCTTGGCGAGGAAATCGCCGATTTCCTTGTCGCCGTTGGCCGAGATGGTGCCGACCTGGGCGATCTCGTCGTTCGAGGTGACCTTCTTGGAGTTCTTCACGAGGTCCGCGACCACGGCTTCGACCGCGAGGTCGATGCCGCGCTTCAGGTCCATCGGGTTCATGCCGGCGGCGACCGACTTGGCGCCTTCCTTCACGATCGCCTGGGCGAGCACGGTGGCGGTGGTGGTGCCGTCGCCAGCCGCGTCCGCGGACTTGGAGGCGACTTCGCGCACCATCTGCGCGCCCATGTTCTCGAACTTGTCGTCGAGCTCGATCTCCTTGGCGACGGTGACGCCGTCCTTGGTGATGCGGGGAGCGCCGAACGACTTGTCGAGCACGACGTTGCGGCCTTTCGGACCGAGCGTGACCTTCACCGCGTTGGCGAGGATGTCCACGCCGCGCAGCATCTTGTCGCGGGCGTCGACGCCGAATTTGACTTCTTTGCTAGCCATGTTGGGTTGTTCCTTCGTTGTCTCTGACGTCACCCTGAGGTGTGAGGCAACGGAGTTGCCGAGCCTCGAAGGGTGATTGTTGGAAGCCATCCTTCGAGACGCCGGCTGCGCCGGCTCCTCAGGATGACGGTGGTGCAGCGGCGTTAAGCGGCCTTCTTCTTGGCAGCGGGAACGTCGGTGAGGACGCCCATGATGTCGCTCTCCTTCATGATCAGGAGTTCCTGACCGTCGAGCTTGACCTCGGTGCCGGACCATTTGCCGAACAGCACGCGGTCGCCGACCTTGAGGTCGATCGGGATCAGCTTGCCGGCCTCGTCGCGGCCACCGGGGCCGACGGCGGTGATTTCGCCCTGCGAGGGTTTTTCCTTGGCGCTGTCCGGAATGATGATGCCGCCTGCGGTCTTCTCTTCGGCGTCGATGCGCTTGACCACGACGCGGTCGTGAAGCGGACGGAATTTCATGCAGTCCTCCTAGTGTATTGAAGATGTTAGATGTTTCTAAAATTGGCAGTCGAGGCCAGCGAGTGCTATCCGCGACTTCGCTGGACATAGGCCCATTGTTCCGGCCCGACAAGAGCTTCTAGCAGAAAAATTGGCACTCAAATGTGCCGCCTGCCAAAATCGTTAAGTACCATTAACGGGCGCGCCTTCCGGGCGGCCCGAGCTGTCAGCAGGCGGCCAGCGATGCTGCTAGTGGCTTGATTATTAACACTTTATTCAACTTTTAGGCTTGTGATCGTCAGGTCGCGTGCGTCACATTTCGTTTCATGTGAGCGCAAACTGGACCGGGTGGTTCAAGCGAACCACTTTCGTCGATGCGCTCCAGCAATGGAGGTTGGCATGGTGTCGAGGGCGTTGGGTTCGAAGACGCCGGCTGCGGGAGGGGTCGTCTCGGACGACTTTCGCAAGCAGGTTCTGGGCTATGGGCTGACAACGGCCGAGATTTTGTATCGCCGTCCCGACCGCAGGTGGCTGCTGCAAAGCTACGTCTGGCAGAACTACGACCTGTTTCCGAGATTTCCGGCGCTGCGCGACTTCCTCGCATTCTGGGAGGAAAAGCTGGAGGGACCGCTGTTCTCGGTCACGGTCGCGCATTCGAAACTGATCAAGCCCGCGGAACTGCGCGCGATCGACGGCGTGTTCCGGCTGCATTGAGCGCGGCATTGCGTGTTGTGAGTGTCATTGGAGCCGATTAATCTTCCGCGATACGGCGCGCGCTGACGACGCGTCGCTTTTCAGGGAAGGGCTCGCCGATGGCCAAAGCAAGGGCAAAGGCAAAGGCAAAAAAGAAGACATCTGCAACGACCAGATCGCGGGCCGCGCGCACGCGGCCGGTGTCGAAGTCCGGCGCGGGAAAAAAGCCGGCGGCGAAACCCGCGTCAGGCAAACGCTCCGCTGCTTCTTCTGCGCGGCGCAAGGCCGCACCGGCCCGCGCGTCGAAGGCCCGCGTGGCAAAACCCCGATCCGCAGCTTCGGCCGTAAAGACGATCAAGCGTCCGCCGCAGACGGTCGCGGTCAGCCACTACAACAATGCGGATTTCGAGACCGGCCTGCGCAGTTACGCGCAATATCGCGATCTCGGCATGGTGGAAGCGACCCACGGCATGGTGCGCGCCCATGTGCTGCGCTTCACCGAACCCTGCGATCCCGCGGTGGTTTCGAAACTGCATTTCCACAACACCGAATTCCAGATGGTCTACGTGCTCAAGGGCTGGGTGAAGACCGAACTGGGCGGCGAGGAGATGACCATGCGTCAGGGCTCGTCCTGGACCCAGCCGCCGAAGATCAAACACAAGATCAACGACTATTCCGAGGACGCCGAACTGCTCGAGATCATTCTGCCGGCGGATTTCGAGACCGAGGAATTGTCCTGATCGTCTCGCCGACAACAACCGCCGCAAAAACAAGCCGCGAAGGCCAGAGGATTGTCGAGGGATCATCCATGAGCACGCTTCCTCACCGCAAGCTGGGTTCGCAGGGATTGTCGGTGTCGACCGTCGGCCTCGGCTGCATGTCGCTGTCGGGCGTCTACGGCGCGGCGGATGACACCGCGTCGGAAAAGCTGATCCATCACGCTATCGATCTCGGAGTCGATCACTTCGACTCCTCCGACATGTATGGCTGGGGTCATAACGAAGGCGTGCTGGGCCGGGCGATCAAGGGGTCGCGCGACAGGATCGTGCTCGCCACCAAGTTCGGTCAGGTGCAGCGCGCGGGCGGAGCCAACGGCGTCGATGGCCGTCCGGAGTACGTGATGCAGGCGTGCGACGCGAGCCTGAAGCGGCTCGGTGTCGACGTGATCGATCTTTATTACCAGCATCGCGTTGATCCCAGCGTGCCGATCGAGGACACGGTCGGCGCGATGGCGCGCCTGGTCGAGCAGGGCAAGGTCCGCTTTATCGGTTTGTCGGAAGCGCGGCCGGAAACCATCCGGCGCGCCCACAAGGTGCATCCGATCTCCGCGGTGCAGACCGAATATTCGCTGCTGTACC
>JAFEFK010000697.1 GCA_018240625.1 Pseudomonadota bacterium | reverse complement strand
TTTGTGGTCGCCATGAATCTCGAGACGACCGAAGAGGAGCTGTTCCATACGATCTTCCCGCATCCGACGATCTCGGAGACGATGAAGGAAGCTGTGCTCGACGCCTACGGGCGTGTTCTCAATATGTAACAAGAAGAAAAGGAATCCCCGTGAAGGACAACGACAATCTGACGATCGATCGCCCGACGTTTGTGACTCACCTCGAATGCGCGATGGAAGGCGATCATTACGCCGCCGACCAGATTCACAATCTCTCCAAGGCCAACAAGCCGCTGCTGGTGCGCTACGACCTCGCCGGCGTGAAGAAGGCGCTGACCAAGGATGCGCTGGCGCAGCGCCCGGCAGACCTCTGGCGTTATCGCGAACTTCTCCCGGTGCGCAAGACCGCGGATATCGTCAGCCTCGGCGAGATCATGACGCCATTGATCCGGCTGCCGCGGCTATCGAAGAAAATCGGCGGCGGCGAGATCATCGTGAAAGACGAAGGGCGGTTGCCGACCGGCTCGTTCAAGGCGCGCGGCCTTGTGATGGCGGTGTCGATGGCGAAGGCGCTCGGCATCAAGCACATGGCGATGCCGACCAACGGCAATGCCGGCGCTGCGCTCGCGGCTTATGCGACCAGTTGCGGCATCAAGACCACGATCTTCTGTCCGGCCGATACGCCTGAAGTGAATGTCAGCGAGATCGAGTTGCAGGGCGCCACCGTCTATCGCGTCAACGGGCTGATCGACGACTGCGGCAAGATCGTCGGCGAAGGCAAGGCCAAGGCAGGCTGGTTCGACACCTCGACGCTGAAGGAGCCTTACCGGATCGAAGGCAAGAAGACGATGGGACTGGAACTCGCCGAACAACTCGGCTGGGATGTACCCGACGTGATCTTCTATCCGACCGGGGGTGGCACCGGCCTGATCGGGATGTGGAAGGCGTTCGACGAACTGGAGAAGATCGGTTTCATCGGCAGCAAGCGTCCGCGCATGGTGGCGGTGCAGGCGGAGGGCTGCGCGCCGATGGTTCGTGCGTTCGAGAAGGGCGAGGAACATGCGCCGCGCTGGGAAGACGCGCACACCATCGCATCCGGCATCCGCGTGCCGCAGGCGGTCGGAGATTTTCTTATTCTGCGCGCGGTACGCGAGAGCAAGGGCTTCGCAATTGCGGTGAGCGACGAGAAGATTTCCGCTGCGCTGCACGATGTCTCGCGCGAGGAAGGATTGTTGTTGTGTCCTGAAGGCGCGGCGACCTATGCTGCCTACAAGGAAAGTCTTGCGGACGGGCGCGTTTCAAAGAACGACCGTGTGATGCTTTTCAATTGCGCGACGGGA
>JAFEFK010000696.1 GCA_018240625.1 Pseudomonadota bacterium | reverse complement strand
GCGCAGCGCCGATGTTCGACGAGAAGGTGAACACTTCTTTCATATTCAGAAAGCGCCCCTTGGGTTCGTCATCGTGGATCGCAAACCGTCCGTAATGCAACGGTGCGCGCGCATCCCACAGCGAGTTAAGGTCGTACTTCCCCGTATCCAGCGCCATCGCCAGGGTGAAGGCCTTGAAGGTCGAGCCCATCTCGTACACGCCCGTTGTCAGGCGATTGATACGATCGGGATCATGCGCTTCCTTCGGATTGTTCGGATCGAAGTCCGGCAGCGAAACCATCGCGACGATCTCGCCGGTCTTGACGTTGGAGACGAGGCCGGAGGCCGCTTTGGCACGGAAATGCTCCTTGGCCTTCATCAGTTCGTCGCGCAGCGCGTGTTCGACGCGCAGATCGACCGACAGCTCGATGGGCTTCTGCAAGCGATCGGTGGCAAAGCCCGCGCGATGCAGGTCGGCGAGCCCGTTGGTGTCGAGCCACTTCTCCATGCCGGCAATGCCCTGGTTGTCGATGTTGACCAGGCCGATCAGGTGAGCGACTTCGGCGCCGCTCGGATAGACGCGCTTGTTCTCGCGCAGGAAGCCGATGCCGGGGATGCCGAGGTTGTGGATTTCCTTCTGCTGCCGCGGCGTGATCTCGCGCTTCAGCCAGACGAAACCCTTGCGGGTGGCGAGGCGCTGACGCACCTCCGCGGTCTCGAGATCCGGCAACGTTGCCGTCAGCAACTCCACCGCCTCGTCCTTGTCGATAATGCGGCGCGGTTCGCCGAACAGACTCGGCGACTTGACGTCGGTCGCGAGAATTTCGCCGTTACGGTCTGTGATGTCGGGGCGCGCCGTGGCAATCGCGTCCTGCGACGCGGTGCGATGACCGCCGCGCCCGTCCGCGATCGCCGCGAACATCACGAGGCGGACCGCGATCACGGCGTAGATCGCAACGAAGACAATGATGACCAGTCCGACACGCGCCCGCGCCTTGGCCGCGCGATCGACATTGCGTCCGTAAAGCAGGCTGCGGATCATGCGCCGCCGCCACGGCTCGGCCGGCGTGGTTTTTGCGGGAACGATCATGTCCTGGCCGTTCATCGCGGGCCCTCCGGCGAAGGCAGCGAGCCGGTGACGATATCGGGATCGACGATTTCAATCATCGCGCCTATCGGATCGGACGTTCCCGGCGGGACCAGGCTGGGCGGCCGCTCCGGCAGGTTCTTCAGGCTGTCAAATTGGTTGGCGTCAACCGGCTTCAGCGTCAGGTGACGCTCCGCCAAAATCTGTAAGCGGCGAGGCGCGTCGAGCTTGGCCCATTCCGCACGCAGGGATGCGATCGCTTCGCGCTGTTCGCGCACCTCCGCATGCAGCCGCAGCACGCGCTCGGTGCGCGCCGTCGAATCCATCTTGATGCGATAGACGTAGGACGCCGCGTAAACCAGCGCGCAGATCACGAGGCAATGGATGATCCGCATCGGTCAGCCTCCCCGCATCACGTTTGCGAGCGAGGGCCAGCCCGGCAGCCCGGCATCGTCCCTAATGGCGGGCGCAGCGGTGCGTTCGGCAGCGCGCAGCTTGGCGGAGCGCGCGCGCGGATTGGTGCGCACTTCATCGTCCCCCGCCGTCACCGGACGCTTGGTCAGAATCGTAAATCCCGGCGCAGCCTGCGCGACCTCCGGCAAATGCCGCGAACCGCCGCCGGTTTTGCTGCGCGCGACGAGGAAATTCTTCACGATCCGATCTTCCAGCGAATGGAACGACACCACCGCGAGCCGGCCGCCCGGTTTGAGCACGCGTTCCGCGGCACTCAGCGCCGCGATCAGTTCATCGAGCTCTTCATTGACGAAAATCCGCAAGGCCTGGAACGTTCGCGTTGCCGGATGAATCTCGTGCGGCTTGGCACGCACCACGCGCGACACGAGTTCGGCCAGCGCCCGCGTGGTTGCGATCGGCGCTTCCTTCCGTGCCGCGACGATGGCGCGGGCGACACCGCGCGAGTGACGCTCTTCGCCGAAGATATAAATGATATTTGCCAGATCGGTTTCCGACGCCTGCGCCACCACGTCGGCGGCAGTCGGGCCGTGCTGGCTCATGCGCATGTCGAGCGGACCGTCGAGCCGGAACGAGAAGCCGCGGTCGGCCTCATCAAGCTGCATCGAGGAGACGCCGACATCCATCACGACGCCATCGACGGCATCGGCGCCTTGGGCCGCACAGACCTCGGCGAGATTGGAGAAGCGGTCTTCGACCAGCGTCAACCGGCCGTTTGATTCCTCGACCAGATCGAAGCCGCCGGCGATGGCGGTGCGGTCGCGATCGATCCCGATCACACGGGTATCGCCAGCCGCAAGAATGGCGCGGGAATAGCCCCCGGCGCCGAAGGTCGCATCGACATACATACCGCCGTCGCGCGGCGCGAGCATCGCAACCGCCTCCCGGCCAAGCACGGGAATATGACGAAGCGGCGCGTCCGGCGTCATCGTCCGGCCTCCGGCAGCAGATGCCTCGATCTCGACACGCGCGCGCCCACTCCGCCCCAAATACCCGCACATCATCCGGACCTTGCGGCCCTGAATCCCGGTCGCTGCCGCCCAGCCGCGCGGATCGGTCCCAAATCGCCTCCTGTCCAGGAGATGAGCTGGCAAACCCGGGCTTCCGCATGGAATTTGAGGGGCTGCCATGGGGGGTTTCGAGCGCAGATGAGACCTCGGCCGCCCCAAAACCGGTTCGGCTCTTCACCACTTAGTAACGTCGTTTAGCGTTAAGAAAGAGTTGATGGTTTTGACCGGAATGAAGGCGCTTGCACGCCAAATACGAG
>JAFEFK010000695.1 GCA_018240625.1 Pseudomonadota bacterium | reverse complement strand
GTTTCCCGATACCGGAGAGAACCCCAACCTGATTTGCAGCAAGTGCGCGGACGATCGCAAGAATGCGCCGGTCCTCGGAATTTCCTTTATCCGTGCCATGAAGCGCAAGGGTCTCGAATACGAAGGCGGCAATGTTCTCGATCCCCGCGACGGCGACATCTGGAAAGCCAAGATGACCGTCAGCCCGGATGGCCAGTCACTGACGCTGCGCGGCTATGTGCTGACGCCGATGCTCGGCAAGAATGAGACGTGGTACCGGCTTCCCGACAGCGCGATGGCTTCGGTCGATCCCGCCATTATCGCGAAATACCTGCCGGCAGAAGCTGCGGCCTTGAAGCCGCCGCCGGTCGTGGCAAAGAGGGGCCACGCGCCATTGTCCGCGCGTTGATGCGCGAATAAAAAGCGCGACCGGAAAATCCCGATCGCGCTTTTGATGTTTGCGAAAATCCGAAAACCTGTGCGCCGCCGCTACTGCGTCAGCTTCACGAAGCTCGGATACTTCAGCGTGCCTTCGGCGATCTTCTTCGGCCAGACCACCACCTGCTTCTTGTCCTGCCACTGGAACACGAGGCCCGTGACGAAGCCGGGGCCGGACTTGATGCCGTGGGTGAACTGGTCATCCTTGCCGTAGAAGGCGATGTGGCCGATCGTGCCCTCGTAGTTGGTCTTCTCCATCTCCGCGACCATCTTGTCGGGATCGGTGGAGCCGGCACGCTTGATCGCCTCCGCGATGATGTAGACATCGTCATAGGCGGTGTAGCCGGTATAGGCCGGGTCCGAGCCGTACTTCTTTTTGTAGGCGGCGGCGAACGGTTTCGTCTTCGAGGTCACCGCGACATCCGCGGTCGCGACCGCGAGCGAGGGAATGCCCTCGGCGGCGCCGTTGGTGTCGTTCCAGAACGTCGGGCTCAGCGCCTGCGCGCTGATGCCGAACATCGCGATCGGCACCTGCTGGTTCTTCCATTGCACCGTCGGCTGCACGCCGACATGCGAAATGCCGGTCACGATCGCGTCCGGCTTGTTGGCCTCGATCTTGTTGAAGATCGGGGTGAAGTCGGTGGTGTCCGGCGAGAAGCGGATGTGGTCGGTGACCTTCAGCCCCGCCTTCGGCAGGCACGCGAGATAACCTTCGTCGAGCGGCTTGGTCCAGGCGGCGTCCTCGCTCATGACGGCGACGCTTTTCATTTTCAGGTTGTCGACCAGCAACTCCTTGGCCGCGTCGCATACGAGTTGAGCTTGCGCGGCCGAGGTGAGATAGCCGTGGAACGTATACTTGTTCTTGGCGTAGTCCTTGTGGATCGCCGCCGTGATCTCGTTCGAGGCCGCACCCGGCGTGATGAACGGCATCTTCAGCCGCGCCGCCCAAGGCTCCAGCGCCAGCACCACTTCGCTGATGTAGCTTGAAATGATCGCGGACACCTTGTCCTCGCTCACCGCGCGCTGGAATGCGCGCACCGCGTCGGCCGACGAACTCTTGTCGTCGTAGACCACGATCTCGATCTTGCGGCCGTCGATGCCGCCCTTGGCGTTGATCTCGTCGGCTGCGATCTGCGCGCCGCTGCCGGTGGACTGGCCTGCGATCGCCTGCACCTCGGCGATCACGCCGATCTTGATCGGGGGTTTTGACTGCGCCAGCGCAGGCGCTGCCGTGAGAGCGGCTGCGAAACCGAGCGCCAGCGGCACTGAGCCGCCCCATGACGCGATGAAGTGCTTCGACATTATGTTCTTCTCCCTGTCTGTTGTTGTTCTTGTGGTCGGCGCCGCCTCAGGCGGGCGGAACCGGGGGGAGTGTAGCCCCGCTTTTGCCGGCCGTAAAATTACCTTCGAGCCCAGATCATGAACTTTAGACGAGGAAGGTGCGCGACATTGGCCCTCCGGCGACGACCGCAATCGCACGATGGGATGAAGTTGGCACGGCGGCCCGAGCATCCTCTCCCTCCCTTGCAAGGGGCGAGACGAACAAAGCTCGCCCCGAGAGGGTCGGGGTGGGGTCAATGCAGCGGGACCCCCACGCGCTGTCCTTCGCTTTGCTTAGTCGAGCGACCTGCCCTTTCAGGAGGAGGTGAAGATGGCGCGGCTTCGTCGTCGCATCTTCTTTACTGCCGCGGTGCGGACGGGATCGCGGCCGGAGGCTGGAGTGCGGGCGGCGCGGGCGTCAATGGTGCGGGCGCCATCGCAGGAGAGTTGGCGGGCGAGGGCGGGGCCAGCGGCTCCTGCGTCACGTCGCTGCCGTCGGCGGCGTTGAGATGCAATTCGGCCTCGACCGCAGGAAGTGCTGCGTCCGCCATCGCGGCATGGCCTTCGGCGGTCGGATGGATCGCGCCACCGTAGACGGCGGAGAGCAGACCCCAGGTCGCGTCATGGATGTCGGAGGGCTGCATCGTCGACGGCAGGGCATGCGGATAGGTCATCGCCGAGAAGTAGCTGTCATTGGCGTCGCGGATCCAGCGCGCGCGCGGCAGGTAGGCGCGGAATTCGCTGGCCGCGCGGCCGCAAGTCAGTGGCTGTTGCGGCGCCGCCACGATGTCGCTGACAAAGCTGTCGCCCTTCGCGGAGAAACACGCGCGGTCGAATTCGGGATCGCTGTCCGCGCGCGCGCAAAAGCCGTGATTGGCGAATTCAGCCTGATGCGCCTCGACGAATGTCATGCGATCGCTGTCGGGATTTTGGCAGATCACACCGCCCTCGCATTGTGCGATCGCCTTCAGCCGCGGCAAAAATTCGCTTTGGACGTAGCCGGTGACCTCGGCGAGACGCTGCGGGTCGGCGTTGAACGACGGATGCACGTCGAAGCCGGCCTTGCCGCCGGGGCAGGGCGCGCCGCCGGACAGCGCGGGGTCGGCGTAGGAGACGAACACCACGCGCGACAGGTCATTGCCGACCAGCGGCTTCAACGCGCCGCGAAGTCTGCCGAAGGATTGCGGAAGGTCGCGCGCGAGGCTCGAGCGGGAATCGCCGACCGATGCGATCAGCCCGCCGCGCTTGAACAGCGCGCGTTCGGTCGGCGCGTCGACGATGACGTCGGAGACCAGTCCGGAGAAATTGATGTCGTTGGCGCCGATGGTCAGCAGCACGAGATCGAGCTTGCGGT
>JAFEFK010000694.1 GCA_018240625.1 Pseudomonadota bacterium | reverse complement strand
GACCAACGAGGACGTGGAAGACCTGTTCAGCCGCGTTCAGGTCGGAGCCAAGGTGATCGTGCTGCCCAAGAGCGGCCGGTCGCTTGAAGCGCGGCGCGATCACGGCACGACCGCCGCCGCTTATCGTCCCGCTTCGCCGTCGCGCAACGCAGCGCCGGCGCCGCAGCGGCAGGCCATGAACATTACTGCATCGAGCCTTTACTAACGAGATACTCCTGTCTCCGGAGGGCGCCATGGCATCATCGTTCTGCAATTATCTATCCGGCAGGTCGCTCGCTTTTGGAGCTGTTGTGGCCGTGACGTGCCTTGGCGCAACATGCCTTGGCGCGCGCGACGCTCATGCCAATGATTTCTTTTCAAATCTGTTCGGCGGTTTCCTGGGACATGCGCCTGCGTCACAGCCGCTGTCCTATGCGCCTGACAATGGATCGCAAGATGTGCAGCGTCCGCGGCGATCGGTTTCGTCGGGCGGTCGTCAGGCGTTCTGTGTTCGGACCTGCGATGGCCGCTACTTCCCGGTACAGGCGGGCAATGGCGAGAGCCGTGCGGCGTCATGCAATAGCTTCTGCCCGGCCAGCGAGACCAAGGTCTTCTACGGATCAAGCATCGATCATGCGTCCAGCGAGGTTGGCAAACAATATTCCGAGCTACCGAACGCCTTCAAGTATCGCAGCGAGATCGTTCCGGGCTGCACCTGCAACGGCAAAAACCAGTTCGGGCTGGCAAAGGTTGACATCCGTGATGACTCGACGATTCGCAAGGGCGACCTTGTGGCCGGCGCTGATGGGTTGATGGTTGCAGGGCACAGCGTCGACAAACGCGGCGCATCGCTCAAGCTTTCGCCGGCGTCCGAGGCAATTCGAGCCCGCTTCGAGCACGTGCCTGTTGTGGCTTCGGATTGATCCTGCCGGACGGCGGCCATTCACCAGAAGCAGAGTCTTTCTGTTCCCGTACAGGAACCCGGCTCACCGGTGTGCGTTGGTGTGCGCCACTCTGTGGCGGAACTGCCAAACCTGAGACTCCATTTAACGAAGCGGGGGAATTCTGATGCTCATCAGCATCCTGATTACATTTCTTGTCGTCATTCTTGTGCTGTACTTGATCAATCTGTTGCCGCTCGACGGTCGGGCCAAGCAGATCGCGCGCGTTGTCGTTATCGTCATCGGCATTATCTCGCTGCTGAAATATCTCGCGGTGTTCTAGAGCGTTTCACGTTTTTATTGAAGCGTATCCAGCGTTGAGGAAGTAGTTTTTGCATTCGTCCGGTGGGATGGTTTGGATGAGTTCGCCAAGGTATTGGCTGATCTCGTCGATGGTGCGTTTTTGGGCGGTGCGCATCCAGTGCTTGATTTTGGCGAAGGTCTGCTCGATCGGATTGAGGTCGGGCGAGTAAGGCGGCAGATACCAAAGCCTGGCTCCGGCGGCCCTGAGGATGCGACGGAGCGTGGCCGACTTATGGCTGCCGAGATTGTCCATGATGACGACATCGCCGGACTTCAGCGAAGGCAGCAGAATCTGCTCGACATAAGCGCGGAAGCATTCCCCGTTGATCGGCCCGTCGAACAGGCATGGAGCCGCGAGACGGTCGTAACGAAGCGCGCCGAGGAAGGTCATCGTGCGCCAGTGGCCATGTGGTGCGAAGCCGCGAAGGCGAGTTCCTTTCGGTGCCCATCCGCGCAGCGGAGCCATGTTGGTCTTGATCCAGGTCTCGTCGATGAAGACGAGGCGCTGAGGATCAAGGCCCGCCTGCCACGATCGCCAGCGTCGCCGTCGGCGGGCCACATCAAGGCGGCCTTGTTCAAGAGCGAACAGCGTTTTTTTTGAACCGCAGCCCCTCGCGGCGCATGAACAGCCACACCGCATTGTGCGAGACCTCGACCCCGCGCGCCGCCAACTCGTCCTTCAGCGCGTGCAGCGTCAAATGCGGGGTCTGCCTGATCCGCTCCTTGATGAAGGAACCATGCCGATCCAGCATGGACTTGCGCTGTCGGCCCATCCTGTCCGGCTCGACAGAACCGGTCGCCCGATAACGCTGCGACCACTTCACCACAGAGGAGACAGCAACGCCAAAGCGCAGCGCCGCCGAGCGGCAACTCTCACCCTTCGATACCGCCGCGACAACCCGCTTCCGCAGGTCGTTGAGGTTTGACCATCAATGCTGGCCTCCAATCCAGCCAGCATCTTGAATCATATTCGCCGCCGAACCGGAATCCCTGAAGATTCAGTAAATCCGTGAAACGCTCTAGTTTGCCGTCATTGCGCGCGGAGCGAAGCAATCCAGTCAGTCACAAACAAGAACTGGCTTGCTTCGTCGCTGTCGGGACGACGCTTCGCGTCGCCCTTGAGCCCCTTGCAATGACGAACAATGGATTTGTCATGCCGTCATGCGCGGACCATGACGCAGGAGAGGCT
>JAFEFK010000693.1 GCA_018240625.1 Pseudomonadota bacterium | reverse complement strand
TCAGGCCTCGTGCTGATCGGCTGGCAGTATTTCTACAACATCCCGCAGATGGAAAAGCAGCGCGCTACGCAGCAGGCCCAGAGCCAGATGGCGAAGCCCGCAACCCAGACCGCACCAGGAACTGATACCGCGACCTCGCAGCCCGCCACGCCGACAACCGCTCCCGCCGCAAATTCACCCGCGCTGAATCAATCCACCGCGGCGCCAACCGTTGTCGCTCGTGACGTTGCCATTGCGGCTTCTCCGCGCGTCAAGATCGATACGCCTCGCCTGATCGGAAGCATTTCACTCAAGGGCGCCCGCATCGACGATCTCTCGCTGGTCAAGTTCCGCGAAACGGTCGATCCCACCTCTCCTGCGATCGAGCTGTTTTCGCCTTCAGGTACGACAGCGCCCTATTACGCGGAGTTCGGCTGGGTTCCCGGCGCCGGATCGACCGTGCGGCTGCCCGACCAAAACACGGTATGGCAACAGGACGGATCGGGGGCGCTGACGCCTTCGAGCCCGATCACGTTGAAATACGATAACGGCGAAGGCCTGACGTTCCGCCGCACCATCGCGGTGGACGACCACTACCTGTTTACGATGAAGGATGAAGTCACAAACGTCGGCAAGGCGCCGGTGACGTTGTATCCTTACGCGCTGATCTCACGCCACGGCACGCCGGAAGTCTCCGGCTATTATATTCTTCACGAGGGCCTGATCGGCTATCTCGGGGCCGACGGCTTGAAGGAAGAAACCTACAAGAAGATGGACGAAGCGAAGGAACTCAGGTTCAAGGCGACCAACGGCTGGCTCGGCATCACCGACAAGTACTGGGCCTCGGCCTTGCTGCCGGACACGACCGCACAATTGCAGGCGCGCTTCTCGTCCAATCTGGTCGGCTCGATCAGGACCTACCAGACAGATTATCTCGAGGACCCCCAGACCATCGCGATCGGCGGCACCGGTTCGGCCAATGCGCGGCTGTTCGCCGGCGCCAAGGAAGCCAGCGTTGTCGGCCTCAACTTTCCGTTCACCAACCTCGGTGGCTACAACAAGCAACTTGGACTCAACCACTTCGATCTCCTGATCGATTGGGGCTGGTTTTATTTCATCACCAAGCCGATGTTCCTGGCGCTCGACTTCTTCTATCATCTCGTCGGCAATTTCGGCATCGCGATCCTGCTGGTGACCGTGCTGGTGAAGCTGATCTTCTTCCCGCTCGCCAACAAGTCCTACGCATCGATGGCGAAGATGAAGGCGATCCAGCCGCAGGTCGCCGCGCTGAAGGAACGCTTTCCCGACGACAAGATGAAGCAGCAGCAGGAGATGATGGAGATCTACAAGAAGGAGAAGATCAATCCGATCGCCGGCTGTCTTCCCGTCGCCCTGCAGATTCCCGTTTTCTTCTCGCTCTACAAAGTCATATTCATCACCATCGAGATGCGGCACGCGCCGTTCTTCGCGTGGATCAAGGACCTCTCGGCACCCGATCCAACCCATGTGTTCAATCTGTTCGGGCTACTGCCTTACGATCCGTCGACGGTCCCGGTGATCGGACATTACCTGGCGATCGGTGCGTGGCCGGTCATCATGGGAATCACCATGTGGTTCCAGATGAAACTCAATCCGACGCCGCCGGACCCGACCCAGAAGATGATCTTCGACTGGATGCCGCTGATCTTCACCTTCATGCTCGCGGCCTTCCCCGCCGGCCTCGTGATCTACTGGGCGTGGAACAACACGCTGTCGGTGATCCAGCAGAGCTACATCATGCGCCGCAACGGCGTGAAGGTGGAGTTGTTCGACAATCTGAAATCGACTTTCGTGAGAAAATCCGCCGACAAGCCCGCGAACAAGACGACGTAGCATTTGGAGCGCCGCCATCGCCCGCTTCGCGTCATTGCGAGGAGATCAAGGGCAACGCGTAGCGTTGTCCCGGAGCGACGAAGCAATCCAGTCTTGCTGACTAGAACTGTATCGATCGCCTAGCGCAAAATTCGCGAGTGCGAATTTTGTCGCGGGCTCGCAATGACGAACTCCAGAAAGTCTTCGCATGACCGCCGATATCGATGCGAAGCTGATCGAACAGGGCCGCAAGCTGTTCGCTGGCGACTGGC
>JAFEFK010000692.1 GCA_018240625.1 Pseudomonadota bacterium | reverse complement strand
TAGATGTTTGGTTCTTATTTTCACTAGCGGGACTTTATCGGCAAGCGACCCGTGATTTAGCAGATATTGATCAGCACAAACGCCGAGCCCTCACCAGAATGTTCGGGTCTGATGCGTGGGAGGCTGAACTTTATCCGAAAGTAATGCGTGAGGATTTGTTCGATGGGTTAACCGAAGAGCCGCGCCAACGTTCCGTGGATGTCGCCGGCCTCGAAGCCTATACCAAAGGAAGACTGGAGACGATATTTCCTGCGGTCCTTAAACCCTTGCCGCTGCCACGCAACAAAAAGCCACAGCGCTTTTCGCTGTTTTTGTGCATCTCGAACGGTGACCGCAAGGCAATTGGATTAGCGACGAGGGTTGGGAATCACATACTCAAAGCTGGCATGTCATCATAGGTTCGGCCATTCAGTAGACGGCCGGCGGCCTTTTTGTTTTTGCCGCCCCACTGCTTAAAGAAAAATGCTGTCCCGGACTTTTTGCACATATGTTCAATTTCTTGAACCCAAGTATGCTTCATCTCTCGTGCTCGCGGGCCGCTTTCGCCGCCAACGATCGCCCAGTCAATCCCGTGAAGGTCGCCTGTTGCTACCGAGCCGATTAATGGCTCAAATGAGATGAAGCGAATGGCGGCGGGCACCTTTCGAATTTCGTCTAGGCGATTAAGTACCCGATCATCCTCTACGGAGGTGCCGAGCCAAACGTTTGGCAAGATGTTGAATTGCGGATCGGAGAGAACGTCAGCCATTCGTTTGGGCCGCTTAGTGAGGATTTGATAAATATGCTGTGGTGTTTCATTCATTGTTCTCCAAACACGATGGACAAATTCGACCGGCACATCCGCGTGAAAAAGGTCAGACATTGAATTGACGAAAATTTTTCGTGGCTTTGACCAAGACTTAGGCGTGTCAAGTGACCGTTCGTCGACCCGGATCTTTCCCGTCCAAACAGCGCGCCCACCGCTCTTTCGAGTCAGGCCGCGATATTTTTTAACGCCCATTGCGTCGAGTCTCGCCGCCATTCTCATGGCATAGCAGTTCGTGCAACCAGCGGTAAGGATTGAGCAACCGGCTACGGGATTCCAAGTTGCGTCTGTCCACTCGATCGATGTTTCGGCCATCTGAGTTCTCCGTCGTTTATGGGTGCAGAAAAAAAAGACGATTTCGTTACTGAAACTGAGTTAGTTGGCTTCTGTAGTTCCCTCACACCTCCCGCGCGTTCGAAAACGCAAAGCTCGACACCCGTCGCGTGTTCTCGTCCAAAATCAGCGTGCGCGTGATCGGCGGCTCGGCGCGCTGCGCGCAGTTCTCGCGTTCGCATAGCCGGCAGTTGACGCCGATCGGCGTGCCCTCGGCCTTCTCCAGGTCCATCCCCGACGCATAAACCAGTTTTGAGGCGTGGCGGATTTCGCAGCCCAGGCCGATCGCGAAACGCGGCTGCGGTTGCGGATGCGGCGCGACGGGGCGGCGCACCATCTGCGCCAGCGAAAAATAGCGGCTGCCGTCCGGCAGTTCGATCACCTGCCGCAACAGGCGATCGGGCGTGTCGAAGGTCGAGTGCACGTTCCATAAGGGGCAGGTGCCGCCGAATTTCGAGAACGGAAACGTGCCGGAGGAAAAGCGCTTCGAGACATTGCCGGCGTTGTCGACGCGCAGCATGAAGAACGGCACGCCGCGCGCGTTCGGCCGCTGCAAGGTGGTCAACCGGTGGCACACCTGCTCAAACCCGGTGTTGAAGCGCTGCGCCAGCACGTTGATATCGTAACCCAGCGTTTCGGCGGCCGAATGGAACGCCTGATAGGGCATCAGCACGCAGCCTGCGAAATAATTGGCGAGCGTGATGCGATAGAGCCTGCGCGGCGTCTCGTCGAGCGCGCCGGCGCGCGCGATGATCGCCTCGAACGCGGGCGTGCATTCGGCAAGGCCGATCTGGAACGCGAGCTGAAACGCGCGACCCGGCGCATCCACCAGTTCGGAGATCAGCAATTGGCGGCGATGACGATCGAAGCGCCGCAGCGTTTCGCGCATCACATCGACCGGCATGATGCGGGTCTGGATCGAATGTTTTTCACGCAGCCGCATGGTCAGGGCGGCGAACACGTCCTGCGCCACCAGGTCGATCTCGTCGCGCAGGTTTTCCGCCGCCTGTTCGAGTTCGGGAAAATAGTTGCGGTTGGCCTCGATCAGGTCGCGCACGCGTTCGATCGGGTTGGCCTCGAAGCGGTGGCCGGTGCCTTCATCGCGGTCGGCGAACTGCGCCGCGACCAGCGTCTCGCCGCGCCGCGCTTCGGTGTAGGCCGCGTAGAGGCGTTGCAACGCATGCGTCACGCCGGGACAGAGTTCGGCGAGATCGCGCAGCTCCTGCTTCGGCATGTCGATCTGGCGAAACAGCGGATCGGAAAAGATCTCGTTCAGTTCGGCGAAGAAGCGATCCTCGTCGGCGGTCGCCAGATCGCGCAGGTCGAGATCGTAGGTCTCCGCGAGGCGAAGCAGGATCTGCGCGGTGACCGGCCGCTGGTTGCGTTCGATCAGGTTGATATAGCTCGGCGAGATGCCGAGTCCTTCCGCGATCTGGGTCTGCGACAGCCCGAGCTGCTGGCGGATGCGCCGGAAGCGAGGGCCGACGAAAAGCTTTTTGCCTGAATCCGCTGCCATGATCGCTTCCCGCTTCGTGCCGGCGCCGCCTGTCCCGACGCCGACCGTTTGTCTCGTCATCCTGAGGTGCGCCACGCAGAGCGTGGAGCCTCGAAGGATGCAACCGTCGCCCTCCGAGGCTCGGCGTAAAGGATGCCTCGCACCTCAGGGTGACGGATTGCGTTGCCCCGAGTTTGCCGCATCGTTTGACGCAGACGGCGAATGGAGCCGGCTTCGCCCTGTCAAAGCTTTAATTGTGACAAAATTTACAAAATAACATCTATGACATGTACGTATGTTACATCACATCACCAATCCCGCACAAGCCATATGTACTATATTTGAAGATTAGCGTTTAGCTCTCGGTACATTTCGCGTTGCAGTGTCACGAATGTTGATATGAAACGCGGGTTTTCGTCACCGAAGGGATTATGGACATGAACTTCCAGCCACGTGGGATCAGCGATCTGGCCATCCACGGCCCAGCCTCCTATCAGAACGAAATCGAAGCGGCTCAGGCGCTTCTCAAGGACAAGGGCACGTGGAACGGCGTGAACGCTGAGGCTGTGGCCCGCATGCGCCTGCAGAACCGCTTCAAGACCGGACTCGATATCGCACGCTACACGGCCGCGCTGATGCGCGCCGACATGGCGGCGTATGACGCCGACAGCACGAAATACACCCAGTCGCTCGGTTGCTGGCACGGCTTTATCGCCCAGCAGAAGCTGATCTCGGTGAAGAAGCACTTCGCCACCACCGATCGCTGCTATCTGTATCTCTCGGGCTGGATGGTCGCAGCGCTTCGCTCCGAGTTCGGACCGCTTCCCGACCAGTCGATGCACGAGAAGACATCCGTGCCGGCGCTGATTGAGGAGCTCTACACCTTCCTGCGTCAGGCCGACTCCCGTGAACTCAACGGCATCTTCCGCGACCTCGACGCGGCCCGCAAAGCGGGCGACAAGGCGAAGGAAACGGCGCTGATCGAAAAGATCGACAACTTCCAGACCCACGTCGTGCCCGTTATCGCGGACATCGACGCGGGCTTCGGCAATGCCGAGGCGACCTATCTGCTCGCGAAGAAGATGATCGAGGCCGGAGCTTGCGCGCTCCAGATCGAAAATCAGGTCTCCGACGAAAAGCAGTGCGGTCATCAGGACGGCAAGGTCACCGTGCCGCACGAGGTGTTTTTGGCGAAAATCCGCGCCTGCCGCCACGCCTTCCTCGAGCTTGGCGTTGAAGACGGCGTGATCGTCACCCGTACCGATTCGCTGGGCGCCGGCCTGACGCAACAGATCGCTGTCAGCAACAAGCCGGGCGATCTCGGCGACCAGTACAACAGCTTCCTCGACTGCGAGGAAATCACCGCCGACAACGCCCGCAACGGTGACGTCGTCATCAACCGCAACGGCAAGATGATGCGTCCGAAGCGGCTGCGCAGCAACCTGTATCAGTTCCGCGAAGGCACTGGTGCGGATCGTTGCGTGCTCGACTGCATCACCTCGTTGCAGAACGGCGCCGACCTGTTGTGGATCGAGACCGAGAAGCCGAACATCGGGCAGATCGCCGGCATGGTCGATCGCATCCGCGAGGTGATTCCGAATGCGAAGCTCGCCTACAACAATTCGCCGTCGTTCAACTGGACGCTCAATTTCCGCTGGCAGGTCTATGACGAGATGAAGAAGGCCGGCAAGGATGTCAGCAAGTACAACCGCGCCGAGCTGATGAAGGCGGAATACGACGACACGCCGTTGGCGAAGGAAGCCGACGACCTGATTCGGACCTTCCAGGCGGATTCGGCCAAGCGCGCCGGCATCTTCCATCATCTGATTACGTTGCCGACCTATCACACGGCGGCTCTTTCGACCGATAATCTGGCAAAGGATTATTTCGGCGAGCAGGGCATGCTGGGCTATGTGAGGAACGTTCAGCGCCAGGAAATCCGTCAAGGCATCGCCTGCGCGAAGCATCAGAACATGGCCGGCTCGGATATCGGCGACGATCACAAGGAATATTTCGCCGGTGAAGCCGCCCTGAAAGCCGGTGGCGTCCATAACACGATGAATCAGTTCGGCTAACGGTAACAGCAGGAGGCTCTCATGGCCGGCAGCAATTTCTGGGTGATTGGCGGCGAGTTCGGATCGATGAATTTCCACAAGCTGGTGGAAGGCTCGGCCCAGGTGCAGGGTCCGTTCAAGACGCGGAAGGAAGCCGAGGACGCCTGGAAGACGGTTTCGGAAGAAAACCGGCACAAGGCGGGCGTGCGCTTCTCCATCGTGGAAGAGCCGAGCCGCGCGGCGAGCTGAACATTTCAACGCTGAACATTTCAACAAGGTCTCGCCCCGGCGACGGGGCGGGACTGCATCAGGCAGACCGGCAACAGGAGACCATCATGCACGGGACCAACTACTGGGTGATTGGCGGCGAATTCGGTTCGATGAATTTCCACAAGCTCGTGCACGGGACGGCGGAGGTACAAGGCCCCTTCAACACACGCAGCGATGCGGAAGACGCCTGGAAGGCGGTTTCGCAAGAAAACCGGCATAAGGCCGGCGTCCGCTTCTCCATCGTCGAAGAGCCACGCCGCGCCGTCGGCTGATCCATCGCGGAATTACAAGGAAAATGTTCAAGGAGGTG
>JAFEFK010000691.1 GCA_018240625.1 Pseudomonadota bacterium | reverse complement strand
CGCGACCTGGTAGCCGAGGTCGACCGCATGATGGCGGCTTAAAGCGCTTGCGCGCCGGATTGGGCGCCGCTATACGAGCGCCCGTACCGAAGCGTGGGTGGTTAGCTCAGCGGGAGAGCACCTCGTTGACATCGAGGGGGTCACAGGTTCGATCCCTGTCGCGCCCACCATCAGCCCCCTCCAAGCCTGACATCGGCGGGCGTTGCGAAAATGCTGCGTTCTTCGCGGGATTTCCGTGGGTATTTTTCCGGATTTAAGCCTCTGTCGGCGTCCGCCTGACCGTTCGGCGGTTTGAGACCGCCCCGCGGGGCAGGCGCGCAAATCCGGCGGCTCGAGAAGGTGGGCCGTGATGCTCGTCAAGTCGGATCGCGCGTGAGCGGCTCGAACTGGCGATCCATTCGAGCGGGAGTTTGCGAAGGATCAGCCCGGACGGGATAGTTGACCGGTACACGTACTCGGGCTTCCTATCATTCGGATTGCCACATCTGTCACGGCCCAAACGGGGAAGGGTCCAGCTATGCGCCGGCGCTGGCCAATTTGCTGAAGACGCTGAGCTACAGCGACTTCGTCAATGTCGTGACCAACGGCCGCAAGAACGTCGATGCCGCCAATGGCAAGGTGATGCCGTCGTTTGCGGCCAACGTGACGTGATGTGCTATATCGACGATATCTATGTCTATCTGCGCGCTCGCGCCGATGGTGCTATTCCGGGGACGTCCACCCACCCACGAAGACAAGTCCGAAGCCGCCAAGCAGGCTGAAGCCAGGTGCAAGGTATCAAATGAACATGTTTACTGCGCTGAAGAGCGCAAACAGGAGCATCGGATGAAGACGCGCGCCGCAGTCGCCTTCGAGGCCAAGAAGCCGCTTGAAATCGTTGAACTCGATCTGGAAGGCCCCAAAGCCGGTGAAGTCCTGGTCGAGATCAAGGCGACCGGCATTTGCCACACCGATGCCTACACGCTGGACGGCTTCGATAGCGAAGGAATCTTTCCTTCCATCCTTGGCCATGAGGGGGCAGGCATCGTCCGCGAGGTGGGACCCGGCGTCACCTCGGTGAAACCGGGCGATCATGTGATCCCGCTCTACACGCCGGAATGCCGGCAATGCAAAAGCTGCCTCAGCCAAAAGACCAACCTGTGCACGGCGATCCGCGCCACGCAGGGCAAGGGCGTGATGCCCGATGGCACGTCGCGGTTCAGCCATAAAGGCCAGACCGTCTTTCACTATATGGGTTGCTCGACCTTTTCGAATTTCACGGTGTTGCCGGAGATTGCGGTCGCCAAAATCCGTAAGGACGCGCCGTTCGACAAGAGCTGCTACATCGGTTGCGGCGTGACGACGGGCGTCGGCGCGGTGGTCAACACGGCGAAGGTGACGCCGGGCGCCAACGTGGTGGTGTTCGGCCTCGGCGGAATCGGGCTCAATGTGATCCAGGGCGCGCGGATGGTGGGTGCCGACAAGATCATCGGCGTCGATGTCAACGACTCCAAGGAAGAATGGGGCCGTCGTTTCGGTATGACGCATTTCGTCAATCCCAGGAAAATCGATGGCGATATCGTGCAGCATCTGGTCGGACTAACCGACGGCGGCGCCGATTACACCTTCGACTGCACCGGCAATACCACCGTGATGCGTCAGGCGCTGGAGGCCTGTCATCGCGGGTGGGGTGTATCGGTTGTGATTGGCGTAGCCGAATCCGGCAAGGAAATCGCCACGCGGCCGTTCCAGCTCGTGACCGGCCGGGTCTGGAAAGGCACAGCGTTCGGCGGCGCACGCGGTCGCACCGACGTGCCGAAAATCGTCGACTGGTACATGAACGGCAAGATTCAGATCGATCCGATGATTACCCACGTTCTCAAGCTCGAGGACATCAACAAGGGCTTCGATCTGATGCACGAAGGCAAGTCGATCCGTTCGGTCGTCGTGTTCTGAATTTAGCGGAACGTTCTAAATCAAAAGCGTCAGACGCAAGGAGGATAGCCAAGCCTGTTCAAGGTCGGCGTCAAGGGTGATGTCGCCATAATCAAGCCTGCGGCTGCACGCAGTGGCGGAGTCATTTTGACCGGATAGAACCGTTGGCATTCCCGGTATCGAGCGGACGAATAATTTCGTTTGTGATTTTGACGGTCGCTTACGCCGCAGGATCCTGATCGTAACCGTCTTGCGGGCAGCCTCGTTCGGCCGGCTTCGTTTCGGTTGCCCGGCCGCCTGCTAAATATCGAGCGGTCTGTCTCGGCGGGTTACGACAACTTCCTTCGTCTCGGCGACGATCCGCGCGACTCACATTCGAATCATTTTCCGGCATTTTCCCTGCGGCCGATTCGATCTTTATGCCGTCTTTATGCGCCGGCCTGAAAATCAGCATCGTTTCCTTATTCGTACAAGCCTATCTGCATCGAAACCCCACACGGTCTGGAGGGAGTTTCCATGCTCGATCTGCTCATGCTGGTCATCGGTCTTGCCTTCTTCGTTGTGACCATCGGTTACGCCGTCGCCTGCGACCGGCTCTGATGAGGTGCGCCATGTCTATCGACTATTCCCTGGCCGCGCTCGTGACCGCGGGGCTGCTTGTCTATCTCACCTACGCTCTGCTGCGTCCCGAACGGTTCTAGGAGGCATGCCATGACCGTTCTCGGCTGGGCACAGATCATCCTGTTCTGCGCCATCGTTGTCGCCCTCGCGCCGCTGCTCGGCGGCTACATGACGCGCGTGTTCAATGGCGAACGCACGTTGCTGTCGCCGGTCGTGCGGCCAGTGGAAACGGCCTTTTACCGGGTTGCCGGCGTCGATGCGGCGCGCGAACAGCACTGGCTGACCTACACCATCGCCATGCTGCTGTTTCATGCTGCGGGTCTTTTCTTTCTGTACGTTTTGATGCGGCTGCAAGCGCTGCTGCCGTTCAACCCCGCCAGCCAGTCGGCGGTCGCACCGGACCTGTCGTTCAATACCGCCATCAGTTTCATCACGAACACCAACTGGCAGAACTACGGCGGCGAAAGCACGATGTCCTATCTCGTGCAGATGCTGGGGCTGACCTCGCAGAATTTCCTGTCGGCGGCGACCGGCATCGTTCTGGCGGTCGCGCTCATTCGCGGTTTTGCGCGAACCTCCGCACGAACGGTCGGCAATTTCTGGATCGATATCACCAGATGCACGCTCTACGTTCTTTTGCCGATCTGCATTCCGTTCACGCTGTTTCTGGTCTGGCAGGGCATCCCGCAGACGCTCGGCACGTATATCGATGCGACCACGCTCGAAGGCGCCAAGCAGACCATCGCGGTCGGGCCGGTAGCGTCGCAGGTCGCGATCAAGATGCTGGGCACCAACGGCGGCGGCTTCTTCAACGCCAACGCCGCGCATCCCTTTGAAAATCCGACGGCGCTGTCCAATTTCGTCCAGATGCTCGCGATCTTCGCGCTCGGCGCGGCCATGACCAACGTGTTCGGCCGCATGGTTGGTAACCAGCGTCAGGGCTGGGCCATCCTCGCGGCGATGGGCGTGCTGTTCATCGCGGGCGTTGCAGTGTGCTACTGGGCGGAAGCCAACGGCACGGCGTTGCTGAACGGGCTCGGTCTGGCGGGCGGCAACATGGAAGGCAAGGAGGTCCGTTTCGGCATCGTCGCTTCGGCCCTGTTCGCGGTGGTCACCACCGCGGCCTCCTGCGGCGCGGTCAATGCCATGCATGATTCCTTCACCGCGCTCGGCGGCATGATCCCGCTGATCAACATGGAGCTTGGCGAGATCGTGATCGGCGGCGTCGGCGCGGGTCTTTACGGCATGCTGCTGTTCGTCATCGTCACCGTGTTCATCGCCGGCCTGATGGTCGGACGTACGCCTGAGTATGTCGGCAAGAAGATCGAGGCCCGCGAGGTCAAGATGGCGATGCTCGCCATTCTGGTCCTGCCGCTGATGATGCTGGGCTGGACCGCGATCGCGGTGGTGTATCCGCCCGCCGTCGCGTCGATGGGAAATGCCGGGCCGCATGGCTTCAGCGAGGTGCTGTATGCGTTCACGTCGCAGGCTGCGAACAACGGCTCGGCGTTCGCCGGGCTGACCGGAAACACGTTCTTCTACAATCTCGCCGGCGCAGTCTCGATGTTCGTCGGTCGTTTCTGGATGATTGTGCCCGCGATGGCTATCGCCGGCGCGCTCGCCGCGAAGAAGACCGTCGCCGTATCGAGTGGAACCTTTCCGACCACGGGCGGGCTGTTCGTTGGCCTTCTGGTCGGCGTCATTCTCATCGTCGGCGGCCTCACATTCTTTCCGGCGCTCGCGCTAGGACCGATCGTCGAACATCTCGCGATGCAGTCCGGCAGCCTGTTCTAGATATCTTCGGAGTTCATCCCATGGACACTCTCAAATTGCGCAAGCGGACGCCGTCGACCGCGCTGTTCGATCCCGCGATCGTGTTTCCCGCAGTCGGTCAGGCTTTCGTGAAGCTCGACCCGCGCACGCTCGCCAAAAACCCCGTCATGTTCGTGCTGGAGGTGGTCACGCTTCTGACCAGTGCTCTTCTGGTGCGCGATATCCTGATGGCGCAGCCGATCGCGTTCGAATTGCAGATCGTGATCTGGCTCTGGTTCACGGTGCTGTTTGCAAATTTCGCCGAAGCTGTAGCGGAAGGGCGCGGAAAAGCGCAGGCGGACGCCTTGCGCAGCACGCGCACCCAGACTCGCGCCAAGCGGCTCCTGAATGCTGATAATTACGAACTGTTTGAGGGTACTTCCGCGGACGAGCTTGAGGCTGGCGATCTGGTGGTGTGCGAGGCCGGCGACATCATTCCGGGCGACGGCGATGTCATCGAGGGCATCGCTTCCGTCAACGAAGCGGCGGTGACCGGTGAGTCCGCACCCGTGATCCGGGAATCCGGCGGCGACCGCTCGGCGGTGACCGGCGGCACCACGGTCATCTCGGATCGTATCGTGATCCGGATTACCTCGTCGCCGGGCTCCTCGTTCCTCGACCGCATGATCAAGCTGGTGGAGGGCGCCGAGCGGCAGAAGACGCCGAACGAGATCGCGCTGAACATCCTGCTGATCGGCTTGACCATTATCTTTGTGTTCGCAACCGCGACGATCCCGAGCTACGTCGTCTATGCGGGCGGGACGATTTCCGTCGTCGTCCTGGTGGCCTTGTTCGTGACGCTGATTCCGACGACCATCGGCGCGCTGCTGTCGGCGATCGGCATTGCCGGCATGGATCGTCTGGTGCGGTTCAATGTGCTGGCAATGTCGGGCCGCGCCGTCGAGGCCGCCGGCGATGTCGATACGCTGCTGCTCGACAAGACCGGGACCATCACCTTCGGCAACCGGCTCGCGACCGAGATCATTCCGGTGCCGGGCATCAGCGAGCAGGAGGCGGCCGGTATCGCGTATCTCGCGAGCGATGCCGATGAAACCGCCGAGGGCCGCTCGATTATCACGCTGGTGCAGGATAAGTACCGCATCACGCGCGAACCCGTCGGGGCGGATGCGGCCTTCATCCCGTTCTCGGCGGTGACGCGGCTGTCCGGGGTCGATATGGGTGGCCGTAAACTGCGCAAGGGCGCTATCGATTCCGTCTTGAAGTTCGCCCGCGACCAGGCGGGCCACGACATTCCCGAGCCGCCGGCATTTCGCGCGGCGGTCGATGCGATCGCTCGCGCCGGCGGAACGCCGCTTGGGCTGGTGGACGGCGACCGCATCGTCGGCGTTGTTCACCTCAAGGACGTGGTGAAGCCGGACGTGAAGGAGCGCTTCGCCGCACTGCGCCGGATGGGCATCAAGACGGTCATGATTACCGGCGACAATCCGGTGACCGCGGCCTCGATCGCATCGGAAGCAGGCGTCGACGATTTCATCGCGGAGGCGACGCCCGAGGACAAGTTGCGCTATATCCGCGGCGAACAGGCTGGCGGCCGCCTGATCGCCATGTGCGGCGACGGCACCAACGACGCGCCCGCGCTGGCGCAGGCTGACGTGGGCGTCGCCATGCAGAGCGGGACCCAGGCCGCGCGCGAAGCCGGCAACATGGTGGATCTCGATTCCGATCCGACTAAGCTGATCGAAGTCGTCGAAATCGGCAAGCAACTGCTGATGACGCGCGGTGCGCTGACGACATTTTCCATCGCCAACGACGTCGCAAAATACTTCGCCATCATCCCGGCGATGTTCGCGGCGTTCTATCCGCAACTCGGCGTGCTCAACATCATGCATCTGTCGACGCCGCAAAGTGCGATCTTGTCGGCGATCATCTTCAACGCGCTGAT
>JAFEFK010000690.1 GCA_018240625.1 Pseudomonadota bacterium | reverse complement strand
GCGCAGAACTCCAAAGCCGATCGTGATGACCACGCCGAGAAACAACAACAATTTGTAAACGTGATTCAGCACGTAATGACCCATTTCATGGGCCATGACGGCTTCGATCTCCGGCAGTGAACACCGGTTGACGAGGTTGTCGTTGAGGGTAATTCTCATGGTGCCGAGCAAGCCGCTGACGTTGGCGCTTACGCGGGTGGTTTGTCGCGAGGCGTCCATTTCGTAGACTTTATCGGTGGCGATACCATTGGCGCGGGCCAGACTCAGAATGGGATTCAAAACTTTGGGATCGGACAGCAGGGTGTAATTGTTAAACAGCGGAGCGATAAACACCGGGCTAATCAGGGCGGCGAATACAACAAAAGCCAGCACGAACGCCGATCCCCAAATGTGCCATGAAGTTTTCAGCCTGCGGACAATACCCACCAGCACAACGATCAGCAGGCAGCCAAAAATGAGGCTGAGCAGCAGACCCTTGAACTGATCTCCCAGCCATGCAGCAAAACTTTGTGTGGCCAGCCCGTATTGGTGCTCCCGATAAAAGTCCGAGTACAAGGTCAGGGGGAAGGCGAGGGCGGCGGTGAGGAATATGTAAGCGAGCGCGTAAAGGGCGGTTTGCAGCGGTCGGAGGCGGGTCCAGCGTACGGCCATATCCCGCAGTCGCGCTGACAGCCGGGACTGCAGCAACAGTAATGCGATTCCGGCGCCCCAGATGTACTGCCAGAGTTGCAGCCAATAGCCGCCCTCGAAATAGGCATCTGACCGGGTGCGTTGCGCCGCCGGGATCTGCTCCAGATAGGCTTGCGTCGCGGCTTCGATGTTAAAGTCTTTCGACGAATTGGTTGCGGCGGACCCGGGGTCGGATCCCGACACTGAGTGAACCATCATTAGCCAGAACAATGCGAGGCTGAGGATTTTTCTCAAGCCGTTGGTCCAATTGAGTTTGTGCATATTGAGAGCCATCGTGTTAATGGCACGGCCGCAATTTCAAATGGATTAGCCGCTTCCGGTCTTAACATGGCCGCTCCGACCGATTGTCGACGAACTGTCCATTCCACGATGCCAAAAAGGCGACCGGGAGTGATCCCGGTCGCCTGTGAAAAAGAATAACTTACTCGCTAATGTTTAAGCGATAGAACTTTTGCGCTGCAGTCGGTGGGACTTGATAATATGGCGCGTATGCGCCTGCTGTAGTCCACGGTCCGGCCACGGAATCGGC
>JAFEFK010000068.1 GCA_018240625.1 Pseudomonadota bacterium | reverse complement strand
TCGAAAACCGGCCCGGAATAAACCGTCATCGTTCCATCCCAGTGGCAACAGAATCCAGGAACCCAAAGCCCATCAAGACGATTAGACTATCTTGACGGAGATATCTCTTAGCGGCTGAAAATCATGGACGGTTACTGCGCGTATTGCCATGGAAGCCATGCAGCCAGACAATACTAATCGTGATATCCACCGTTAGAGCGTAAGCTGCACAACGGTGTCAACGTCAAAGCACTCTCACTCCGCACCGATCACGCCATGATCGATAAGCGCTACGGATCGTTCAATGGAAGCCTTGTTTATCGGACAAACCTACATCGACGTGACCTTCATCACCGATCACATGCCGACCGGTGACGAGAAACATGTCGCCTCGGCTTATGCGGTTTCGTTCGGGGGCAATGCCGTCACCGCCGCCTTCTGCTGTGCCAAGCTCGGCATCGTGCCCGATCTGCTGGCGACCGTCGCCAACGACTGGCTCGGCCGGATGTTTCAGGACATGACCGCGAAGTACGGCATTTCAGTGCACCCCAGAAAAGTCCAGACGTCGTCGCTGTCCTTCATCATGCCAAAGGATGGCAAGCGCGCGATCGTGCGCTGCCGCGACGACGAGCACATCCATCCGTTTCCCATTCTCAATCTCGGCGGCTGCCGCGCATTACATATCGACGGCCATCAACCCGACGCGGCCATTCATTATGCAAAACTGTGCCGCGAAGCCGGTGTCCTGACCTCGCTGGACGGCGGTGGCCTGCGCACCAACACGCATGAATTGCTTGAGTTCATCGACGTCGCCATCGTCGCGGAGCGGCTGTGCGAGCAGATGGACAAGCAGCCGCATGCCATGCTCGATTACCTCAAAAGCCGCGGCTGCCGCGTCGGCGGGGTCACGATGGGCGAGCGCGGCCTGCTCTGGTACGACGAAACCGGCGCCATCCATGCCCTGCCCGCGCTCGGCATCGCGCGCGAGCGTGTGCTGGATACCAATGGCGCAGGCGACGTGTTTCACGGCGCCTACGTGTATTCCTATCTGAGCGATCCCGGCCTGAGCTGGCACGATCATTTCCGTTTCGCGCGTGCGGCTTCGACCTTCAAGATTCAGCGGCTCGGCAATGAGGCCGGCCTGCCGACGCTGGCCGATATCGCCAGCGTACGGCGCGAACTCGAAACCGCGACCTGATCGCGTCGGGACATCGGCATGAACAGCGTCGTCGTTGCCGGAAGCATCAACATGGACGTCGTGACGACGGCGGACCGGCATCCGAAAATCGGTGAGACCGTTGCCGGCCGCAAGGTGCTGTTTCTTCCCGGCGGCAAGGGCGCCAATCAGGCCATCGCCGCATCCAGACTCGGCGCGCCGACAACGCTGATCGGCTGCATCGGCCGCGATGCATTCGGCGGCGATCTCCGGTCATTCCTCGCCGCAACGAAGATCGACCTGACATTTTTGCGCGAGACGGCGGACGCCGGAACCGGAACCGCCATCATCACCGTTGCCGGCGGCGACAACGTCATTGTCGTCGTTCCCGGCGCCAACGCTGATGTGAATGCGGACGATGTCGCAGCGCCACCGCTCGCGGCTGGCGACATTGCCGTCAGCCAGTTCGAGATTCCCCAACCGGCGATAAAGGCGTTCTTTGAACGCGCGCGTGCGGCCCACGCGACGACGATCCTCAATCCGGCTCCTGCGCTGCCGTGCGATCGGGAGTTCCTGAATCTCGCAGACATTCTGATCCTCAACGAGACCGAACTCGGCTTCTTCGCCGGGACCAACATCGGTCCTGCCGACGATCCCGCAACGATCATCGCCGCCGCGCGATCGCTGCGATCCGACTCCGATCAAATCATCTGCGTGACGCTGGGCGCGCGTGGATTTATCGCCCTGACCCGAGGCGAAGCTCATATCGAACCCGGACGCGCGATAACAGCGGTCGACACCACCGGCGCCGGCGATTGTTTTGTCGGCGCGGTCGCGGCACAACTCGCGCAAGGAAGCTCTATTCGCGAGGCGCTGCACTATGCCAATGTCGCAGCGTCGATCTGCGCGCAACGGCTGGGCGCCGCGCCCTCGATGCCCTCAGTGGACGAGATCGCAGCCTATCTCTGAGCGTTTTCAATTTTGACGTAAACGTCTTTCGCGCAACGAAGCGCACTCCCTCTCCCATGGGAAGAGGGTCGGGGGTGAGGGGTAAGGCGTGAATGTTGAAGACCCCTCACCCGGCACCATAGCGCGTCGAATACGCGCGTGAACGCGCTTATGGTGCCGACCTCTCCCCAGTGGGGAGAGGTGAAGACAATCACATTCCATCTCAAGATGATTGACTGAGCGCGCCGAAAACTACCCGGTGGAATTCAGGCCAGCGCCTTCTTCAAATCGAAAGCGGGATCGGCGGCCTGCTCCGGCGTGATCGATCCGTTCGCGGAGAGGGCACGACGGCCGAAGACATGATCCGACGCGCGGTTGACGGACTCGATTCCGATCAGGCGTCCGGCCTTGTAGCAGAACGCCGAGAACGATCCCTGCCCGGCGTCACCCCGCACCACCACCTGATCGTAACCGGCCGTCAAGCCGGCGATCTGCAGCTTGTCCGCCCCCTGATCGCTCCAGAACCACGGCAGGCCGTCATAGTGCTTCGCGTCGCCGGTCAGCCGCGCCGCCACGCAGCGCGCCTGATCGGTCGCGTTCTGCACGGACTCAAGCCGCAGCGGCGCGCCAAAGCGCACGCTCGTAAACAGCGCGCAATCGCCGATCGCCGAAATATCCGGATCGGCGGTGAGCAGTTGCTCGTCGACGATGATGCCGGAGGCAACCGGCAGCCCCGCCTCCGCCGCGAGTTCGACATTGGGCAACACGCCGACGCCGACCACCACAAGGTCGGCCGGAAGGCTTCGTCCGTCACTGAGCGTTACGCCGCTGACGCGGCCGGCTTCGCTTTCAATACTCGTTGCCTGCACACCGAAATGCAGGCGAATGCCCGCCTCCGCATGGCGGCGCTGAAAGAAGGCGGAAATCTCCGGTGTGACCACGCGCGCCATGACGCGCGGCGCCAGCTCCACCACGTCGACCTCAAGGCCTTTCGCCCGCGCGGTCGCCGCGAATTCAAGCCCGATAAAGCCTGCGCCGACGACAACGACCCTGCGCCGCACGGCAAAGCGCTGCCGCAACACCTCACTTTCGTCGAGCGTGCGCAGGTAAAGCACGTCCTCAAGACTAGCGTTGGGAATATCGAGCAACCGATTGCGCGCGCCGGTCGCCAGCACGAGATGCGCATAGTCCCGCGATGCGCCGGAGGCCAAGACGAGTTCGCGCGCGTTGCGGTCGATGGCGACGGCGCGGTCCGCGATCAGATCGATATGCTGGTCCTGATAGAATTTCTCCGGCCTGAACATCACGATGTCCGGGCCGCCCGCGCCTTTCAGATAGGCCTTCGAGAGCGGCGGCCGCTGATAGGGCAGATGCGCTTCGTCATTGATCAGACCGACGGGGCCGGCATACCCCGCCTGACGCAGCGACGCCGCGAGCTGAAAGCCCGCGTGCCCGCTACCCACGATCAGAATCGGCCGCTCCGTCATTCGTCAGCCCGCATCGTTCAACTCTGTTTGACGACCGGCCATATCGGCTCCTGACTTGTGCCCGCCTGATGCATCTTGCACGATCGGCTGCGGCATTGCCACCCCGTCACATCTGCGATTTAAATGATCATCAGGTTTCCTCCATTAGAGGCCTTGCAGAATGACGTCCCCGGATTTGACCGCAATCTCGTCTACAGACGACCCCGCGCTGCTCACGATTGATGGCGCCATCGCCACCATCACGCTCAATCGCCCGGCGGCGTTCAACTCGATCAACCTGCCGATCGCCAAGAAACTCGAGCAGCTTGCCGCCGAGGTCGAGGCCGACGACGACATCCGCGTGCTGGTGATCCAGGGGGAAGGCCGCGCCTTCTCGGCTGGCGGCGACTTGCAAACCATTGGCGCTGCGGCCGCTGCCGACAATGTCGCCCCCGTGGTCAGCGAATTGCTGCTGCACTATCATGCCTTCATCACGAGCCTGCGGCGGATGAACAAGATCGTGCTCAGCAGCGTCCATGGTTCGGCGGCCGGCGCCGGCCTGTCGCTCGCGTTCGTGACCGACATGTGCATCGCCACGGACGATGCGCGCTTCACCCCGGCCTACGCCAAGATCGGCGTCTCGCCGGATGGCGGCGGCACCGTCGGCGTGGTGAGCGCCGTCGGCGCTCGCCGCGCCATGCAGATCTATCTTGCCGAAGATAGTTTTTCCGCGGCGCAGGCCTACGACTGGGGTCTTGTCGCAAAAATCGTGCCCGCAACGGAGCTTAAATCCGCCACCCGCGCGCTGGCGGAGCGTCTGGCGCAAAACACTCCGTCGGCGATCGCGGCGACGAAGGCCCTGATCCATCAGGCGCACACCACACCGATCGAAGTGCAGCTCGACGCCGAGAAAGACGCCATCATCGACTGCATGCACACCGACGAATTTCGAGTGGCGGTGAAGAAGTTCACCAGCAAGGGAAAATAACGGCGGCTACTTCTTCCCTTCCCTGGAGGGGAACGGCGAGTATTAAGCGTAGCGAAATACGAGACGGCGTGGAGTGAATGGCCGATCGCCTACCCCACCGCTCATTTCATTCGCGGAGACCCTCCCCCCTCCTACGGAGGGTAAGCAATCAATTCGGACAGATGTAACCGGTCCCCGCCGGGGACTTGAAGCAGCCGACCGACTCCGGGATGACCTGCTTCGGCAGCCACAGCACCACCTTCGGGAAGTAGATCGTGAACGTGATGGTGGCGAGGAATACCAGATAGATGGGCAGCGCCGCCCGTAACGCTTTTCCAAAACTGACGCCGACGAATTTCGAGGCCATCAGCAGCACCAGCCCGTAGGGCGGCGTGATCAGGCCGAAGGCGAGCGTCGCGATCAGCACCACGCCCATGTGCACGCCGTTGATGTCGCCGGCCTGCGTCAGCGTATTCACCAGCGGCATGAAAATGATGATGGTCGGTACCGGTTCGATGAAATCGCCGACCACCGTGAACAGCACCACCAGCAACAGCATGATCAGATGCGGATCGTTGCCCGCGATCGAAATGATCACGTCCGAAATCACGGCGGCGCCGCGCAGATAGGCCAGCATCCAGCCGAACGCATTGGCCGCGCCGATGGTGATCAGCGGCAGCGAGAAGATGAGGCCTGCAAGACAGAAATCGTAAGGGATATTGCGGATGTGTCCGCGATTGAGCGCAGGGATCACCACCAGGATGATCCACGTCACCGCCACGACGCCCGCCTCCGTCGGCGTGAACCAGCCGGTGAGGATTCCGCCGAGCAGAATCACCGGAATCATCAGCGGCAGCGCCGCATCGCCGGCCGCGAACACCACCTGGCGCAGCGGCGCGCGCGGCTTGGTGAAGCCGGCCGGCCCGAAGAAGTAGCAATAGATCATCAGCCCGATGCCGATCATCACGCCCGGAACGACGCCCGCCATGAACAGACCGGCAATCGAGACGTTGCCGACCGCGCCGTAGACCACTGCCGTGATGCTCGGCGGCACGAGTGCCGCGATGGTCGACGCAGATGCGATGATCGCGGCAATGAAGGCCGGTTCATAACCCTCCCGCTTCATCGGGCCGCCGAGCGCACGGCTCATCACGGCGACATCGGCGGTGGTCGATCCCGACATTTCCGAGAAGAACATGCTGAAGACCACGACGACCTGCGACAGCCCGCCCTTGATATGCCCGACCAGCGACAGCGACAGGTTCGCTATTCGCACCACCACGTTGGCTGAGCTCATAAGCTCGCCGACAAGAAGGAAGAATGGAATCGCCAGCAGCGCCTCGGAGTCCACGCCGTCAAAAATCTTCTGGATTATCGCGGCGAGCGACACGTCCGTCAGGAGCGCGCCGACGAAGACGCCTGCCATCAGCGAGAACGGCACGGGCACGCCGAGATAGCCGAACAACAGGAAGCAGAACGTCATCAGCCCGAGAATGACGGGAGCGCTCATGGCCGCGCTCCGCTCTGGCCGCTGAGGTCGATCTGCGGGATCGCCGCGTCGTCCTCGGGCGGTTCGAGATGGTCAAAGCCGTTGCGGATGCCGTTGACGAGCTGTTCGATGGCGAACAACGCCGTCAGCGCGCCGGACAACGGGATCGCGGCATACAGCGAGGCGATCGGCGTGTTCGACGGCAGGCGAAAGCTGCCGAAGCCGCGCAGGAAATTGATGTAGCCGAAATAGACCAGACACAGCGCTACGCCGAGAACCGCGAGGCGGATGATGATTTCGACCACCAGCCGCGGCGCGCCGTGCAGCGAATCGGAAACCGCCGTTAGATAAAGATGATCGCTGCGCCGGGTCGCCGCCGCCGAGCCGATGAAGATTGCATAGATGAACAGGGTCGACGTCACCTCCTGCAGCCACAGCCAGGGGTGGCCGATGGTGCGGGTGACGATGTCGCAGACCACCGACACCGTGAAGCCGAAACACAATACGCCGCAAATGATCATCAGAATCAATTCGAGCGTATCGAACGACCGCCATTTCAGATGACGCTGGCGCTGGAGCACCAGTTTGTCGGAGATGGCCATGTCAGCGTTCTCCATGCCGATCGTCGCGCGAATGGGATCGCCTTCTCCCTCTCCCGCGCGCAGCCGTTGCTGCGCGAAGTGAGGAGGGTCGGCCGAGCCCGGGTAATGCGAAGTATTGCTTGGTAGCGGAGACC
>JAFEFK010000689.1 GCA_018240625.1 Pseudomonadota bacterium | reverse complement strand
GCAGCGTAGATTCGACGCCGCTCTTTGTATTGCTTGCCGGACTTTACATCCAACGCACCGGTGACGAGAGGATGTTGACCGAGCTTTGGCCGTCGATCGAGGCTGCGCTGAAATGGATTGACGGTCCCGGCGACCCCGATCGTGACGGCTTCGTCGAATATCAGCGAGCCTCCGAACAGGGGCTGGCCAACCAGGGCTGGAAGGATTCTTTTGACGCGATATTTCATGCCGATGGCAAACTTGCTGAAGGGTATATCGCGCTCGCTGAGGTGCAGGGCTACGTTTATGCAGCCAAGCGGCAGGCAGCGCGATGTGCGCGGCGCCTCGGCCTCGCCGAAAAAGCGCAACGGCTTGATGCCGAGGCCGAGCACCTGGCGGCGCGGTTCGAAGACGCTTTCTGGTGTCCTGAACTTGAGACATACGCCCTTGCGCTGGACGGAGCCAAACGGCGCTGCGCGGTGCGAACGTCGAATGCAGGCCAGCTCCTGTTTACCGGAATCGTGAGGGAGGACCGGGCGCGAAAAGTCGCAGCCGATTTAATGCGGCCTCGATTTTTTTCCGGGTGGGGCATCCGTACGGTGGCGCGCGGTGAGGCGCGTTACAATCCGATGTCTTATCATGACGGATCGATCTGGCCGCACGACAATGCGCTGATTGCATTGGGCCTCGCCCGCTATGGTTTGAAGCATTCGGTCGATCAGGTTTTCAAAGGACTTTTCGACGCCGCAAGCTATATGGAGCAGCGCCGACTGCCCGAATTGTTCTGCGGCTTTCAGCGGGAGCCTCGGCGCGGACCGACGCTTTATCCAGTCGCTTGCTCACCCCAGGCATGGGCCAGTGCAACACCCTTTTCCCTGCTCGAAGCGGCGCTCGGATTGGAGTTCGACACCGGTCTAAGTGAGATCAGGCTGCGCAATCCGAAGCTCCCTCGATTTCTCAACGAGGTCATCTTGCGTGATCTGCAGCTCGGTGAATCCAGCGTCGACATTCGCGTGCGGCGCCATGACGACGAAATATCCCTCGAGGTGCTTCGCACGCGCGGAAAACTACAAGTCTCTATCATCATGTCACGCTAGGCGTTCCTCCAAACGTGGAAGCTCATGAACTGGCCTGTCGCGCGACCCCGACGTGAAGCTGGAGAGAAAATATGGTGCGAATTGGTGTTGCCGTTATGCTGCTGTTGGCCGCAATTGCCGCCTCCAATTTCGCGGTAGCTGACGACGGGACTTCGTCAACGCCGGCGGCTCCGCCGAAAGAGACCAAGGAGCCGGCGCCGCCGCCCTCGATTACGGTTATCAGTGCAAATAACGCACACGGCGTGCTTGGCCGCGACGTTCGCAGTGCAACTGGGCAGGATATGGGGCGAATTGTCGACGTGATCGTTGACCGGACAGGCACGGTGCGCGCGGCGGTGATCGACTTCGGTGGATTTCTTGGCGTCGGCAGCCGCAAGATTGTTGTCGACTGGAACGCTCTCCACTTCGGACTCGTTGAGAACAAGAGCGACAGCATAACCCTTGAACTCACTCAAGAGCAGGTGAAGGCAGCACCTGAATACAAGGAAGGCACGCCCGTGGTCGTTCTCGGCGCCTCCGGAAACTTGCAGCCCCTGCAATTCGATCATTGACGCGGATATGGAGAAAGAACTGTTGGGGCGCCCATCCAGGTCACCTGAAGTACCCGACGGCGCACAAAGCGGCTGTGCGGGCACAGCGACGCGCGGCCTTGCTTCCGGTTCAGCCTCTCCATCGTCTCAGAGTCAGCGTGGCCTCGACTGTTTCATATTCTTTCTCGCCGACGTACAGACCGGATTTGGACCATTCGTTGCGGTCTATCTCACGACTCAGAAATGGACGCAGGTCGAGATCGGATTGATTTTATCGATTGGCGGAATCGTTGGCCTGATCGGCCAGATGCCCGGAGGCGCGATCATCGATGCGGCGCGCTCGGAGCGGATGGTCGCGGGGCTTGCCGTTGCGACGATTGGGGCGAGCGCGCTGGCCTATGCGGCGTGGCCGATTTTTCCGGTGATCGCACTGGCCGCCATTGTCCACGCCGCTGCAAGTTGCGTGCTCGGACCGGCGATTGCTGCGATAAGCCTGGGCCTCGTCGGACCGAACATGATCGGTGAGCGGCTTGGACGCAACGCGCGCTTTGCGTCCCTTGGAAACGGCGCTGCGGCGGCGGTGATGGGAGGCGTCGGATATCTGATTTCGAGCCGCGCGGTTTTCGTGGTCAGTTTTGCATTTGCGATAGCGACCGTGCTTTCTTTGGCTCGAATCCGCGATCGGGAGATTGATCCGGAACAAGCCCATGGCGCGATTGTCCGCTCAAGGCCCGATCCTGAAGCCACGAGCGTACTTCACCTGCTGCGCCAACATTCGCTCATCGTCTTCGCGGGCGCGATCCTGCTGTTGCAATTGGCCAACGCTGCGATGCTCCCGATCATGGCCGGTGTGGTCACGGCGCATTCGAGCCAGGACGCGCCGGCGCTGATCGCAGCTTGCATCATCGTCCCGCAAGCGATCGTCGCTTTGATATCGCCGACGGTCGGGCGCAAGGCCGGGACCTGGGGCCGGCGCCCGCTTCTGCTGATTGGCTTTGCAGCCCTGGCCATCCGGGGATTGCTGTTCGCCGTCGTTCGGGATCCATTTCTGTTGGTGACAGTGCAAGTCCTTGACGGCATCACCGCCGCGGTTTTCGGGGTGATGATTCCGCTCATTATCGCCGATATTGCCTTCGGTTCAGGGCACTTCAATCTGGCGCAAGGAATTGTGGGCACTGCGACAGGGATCGGTGCGTCGCTCAGCACCGCGCTGGCGGGATACGTCGGTGACAGCTTCGGCAACGGCACGGCCTTTTTCGGACTGGCCGCCATCGCTGCGCTTGGCATGATCGTGATCTGGTTTTTGATGCCCGAAACGCGGCGGGCTGCTGTTCAATAAAGATGAACGTCGCCTTCGAGCATCAGGTGGCGCGCCATTCGGAGTCACCCACGAACTCTTATGCTTTTGAAATTGTCATGTAATTTTTTACATATGGTTTTATCGGAATCTGACCACGCCTCCGCGGCCGCATAATCACACGGGAAGGACCTTCGGGTGCGGAGGTCCTTCCCAGGACTATTGCCATTCCGTTTGTCTCGCGTCTCACCCCATCATCAACGATCCTCGCGCCGCTTCTCCGGTTCATGCGGCGGAGGACCGCGACGCGGCGGTGCCGGACGCGCCGCCGGATGCGGCTCAGGCCGTGCAGCAGGCGCTTCGGGATGAACGGCCCGTGGTGCTTCCATATGCGGTGCCCCACGCGGCGGCTCAGCATGCGGTGCCATATTATGCGGAGGCTCCGCATGCGGAGCCATGGGCGGATGCTCGACAACCGGGCCGCGCCGCATCTCCTCGTGTTCGGGCGCTGCCGCGCGAGGTTCCGCACGAGGTTCATTCTGAGCAGGAGCACCGCTGTGCTCGGGCGCATGCTGATCTTGTGGCCCATTGTGTTGCGGCAGGCTTGGGGCTGCGTTGTGTTCGGGGCCGTGCGTGGCGGGCGCACCTCCGGGCCGAGCCGCAGGCGCTTCCATCGGGTGGGCAGGCGCGCCCTCCGGCCGCTGCAATGCGGCTCCGCCCGGCGGATGCTGGTCCGGTCCCGCGCCGGGCCGAGGTTCCGCGCCTGGCTTCAGCGCTTGCGGCGTGTTGACGGGTGTGATCGGGCCGCCTTCCTTCGCGCGCACGACCCCCGGTCCGCTGAACGCGGCGGCACGTGGCGTTGCGGCAATCGCCGGCTTGCCGTGATTGTTCGACTGGAAGAGAGCGCCGTTCATACTTGCCGTGCGTGCATGCTCGACTTGCGTCCGCGTGGGCGGAACGCGTTGCTCGCGCGCCGCGGCCTCCTCGGCTGGCGTCGGCCGCGCCTCGATGCCGCCCTTGCCGCCGTTAAAGCTGATGCGCGTGTTATTGTTGTTGATGACGATATTCTTCTCGTAGACGTTCGTCACATGCACGTTGCCGAAATTGTTGACGACGCGGTTATAGAAGAAGTGGCCATTTTCCCAACGTCCGCCCTCGTAGCCGTGACCGCCGTAGCCGAATCCGTAATCGACGCCGCCGTAGAAGCCGACGTGGTCACCCCAATAGCCACGATGAAAAGCATAAACGCCATCGCCGAACGCCCAATAACCCGGTGTCCAGAGAAGACCGGGGCGCGGCGGCTCGATCCAGGTACCCGGCACCCAATAATAGTCGTAGTTGTTCCAGGCCCAATATCCGGGCGTCCAGATGTAGTCCGGCGCCGGCATCGGCGGCTGATCGTATTCGGGCAATGGCGGAGGCGGTTCATCGGCACGGATGACGACACCCGACGCCACTCCGGCTCCCGGCGGACATGAGCAGGTCTGCGCGAAGGCGGGCGCTTGCCAGACGATGAGGGATGCGCTCCCAAGCAGGATGAGAGTCCTGCGCATCGAGGACGTGGATCGGGTCAGTTTTTCAAACATTCGAAGTCCTTTCGCGATTATGAACTGAAGAGATTCCGCTCCAGCGATGGCAGGCGATGATGTGAGACCAACGTCATGTCCTTTGGGCTGACACCTGTGAAAGCTTCTGCAGCGCCGTCTGATCGAGGCCATCCATGCGCTGGAAGATTCTGCCGAACAGCGCGCGATAGCTGGTCAGAACCGGATAGTCGCGATTCTAAAGCAGCGGCCTGCTGAACCTTGATTTGCTCGCCAACGATGCGGCCGCCCCGAATGCCGCCGCCGGATAGACCTCGGTGGTCGGCAGATACACGAAAGCACCAATCGAGACGGCCTGGATGTAGTTTCACGTTTCATCACCCGTCGAGAAGCGCCATGCGTCACCTCAAAGTGACGGTTCCTTCCTGAACTGATGCTGAAAGCCGTTGGTACGAAAACCGCTTAAAATCACAATCGTGATAGCCGCTTGGCGGAGCCGCGCGAATATCGCACCGCCTGCGCCGCGAGCCAGTCGAACAGGCCTTCCTTGCGCGCAACCTCTGCCAGCAGCATCATGCCGACCAGAAAAAAGTAGACATCGGTCCCCTCGCGGCGTCAGCCAGCGCGTCCGGCCACGGCAGCAGATTGAACAGAACCAGAAGCGCCGCGGCGGCAACGGCCCAG
>JAFEFK010000688.1 GCA_018240625.1 Pseudomonadota bacterium | reverse complement strand
TTGGTAGTCGGCGACATCCGCGGCGCCGACGCTCGTGAGCCAGCCCAGCCATTTGTTTTCGTCGCTTCCAGTCCAGACCGATTTGTCTCGCTGCCAGAGCCTGCGGATCGTGCCCGCGGCGCGCCAGTCTTCCGCTTCAGCCGTAACGGCTTTGGCGAGTTTTTCACCGAGCGACAATGTCTGCCGGCCGATGTTGCCTGCCAGAATTTTCGCGCGCTTGCGGGCGACGGCGCCGAGCAGCTTGTCGGCTGCGTCGGCGAACAACTGCACGCCCTCGTTCACGAGATGGCGCGTGATGGAATCGAGCGAGATTCCCGATTTTGCGAGACCAGTGAGCGTCTGACGCGCGTCGTCGACGTTTTCCTCAAGGCTGTCGCGCAGCTTGCCATGGTCGCGGAATGCATCGAGGGTCGCCGGTGGAACCGTGTTGACGGTGTTTTTGCCGATCAATTCCTCAATGTAGAGAACGTCGCTGTAATCCTTGTTTTTGGTGCCGGTGGAGGCCCACAGCAAACGTTGCGGTTTGGCACCCTTCGCTTCCAGCTTCTTCCAATCGTCGCCTGAAAACAGCCGCTTGTAGTCCTGATAGGCGAGCTTGGCGTTGGCGATCGCGACTTTGCCCTTGAGGGCCGCGAGACGTTCCTTCTCCGCCGGGTCATTGGCCTGTGCGATCTTTTCGTCGAGCTGCTTGTCGACGGCCGTGTCGATGCGGCTCACGAAGAAGCTGGCAACACTCGCAACGTGAGACGGATCGCCACCTTTTCGCGTGTATTCCTGAAGTCCGGACAAAAACGCTTCGGCGACGTCGACGTAGACCCGTTGCGCGAACAACAAGGTAATGTTGACGCTGATACCTTTTGAGATCAGGTGACGGATCGCCGGCAAGCCCTCCGGCGTCGCCGGGACCTTGATCATTAGATTTTTGCGATCGACGGATTTTCAGAGCCGCTCGGCCTCGGCGACCGTCGCCTTGGTGTCGTTGGCGAGATAGGGCGAGACCTCGAGGCTGACGAAGCCGTCCTTGCCATCCAACTCGTCATACACCGGCCGCAGGACATCGGCGGCGTGCTGGATGTCCTCGATGGCCAACGCTTCGTAGAGATCGGTGACCGACCGGTCTCCATCTTTCAAAATCTTGGCGATGGCGCCGTCATATTCGTCAGAACTCCCGATCGCTTTCTCGAAGATGGAGGGATTTGAGGTGACCCCGCGCACCCCGTCGCTCTCGACGAGATGTTTCAACTCGCCTTTGGCGATGAATCCGCGTGCGAGGAAATCGAGCCAGACCGCCTGGCCATGATTGTGAAGTTCTTTGACAGGATTCATGATGCTTTTCTGAGCTCTCGGGCTGCACTGTGTCCGGAAGCCTTTTCCGACCTGTGGTCAAGGTTTGTCAACATGACCGGAAAGGGGACCAACCCGCCGAACGGGAGGTTATCGCAACAATAACGTCTTCGGCGGGATATTGATCCCGGCCAGAGATCGCCGGATAGGCGGAGATTTCATGCCCTGGATATATCCTGCGGATTGCAGCTCTGCGATGCGCAGAACG
>JAFEFK010000687.1 GCA_018240625.1 Pseudomonadota bacterium | reverse complement strand
GGCGCCGCACAAGACAAAGCCATGGGAGGGAAACGATCATGTCAGCGCATGACACGAGCGGGACGACACCGCATCTTGAGACCGTGGGCGGACCTGAAGGCGTCAACGCGGGAGGAACGCGTGATCGCTTCTGGCCCGAGGCATGGTGGCGCCTGATCGACACGCGCATCGGCATCGTCCCGATTCCCGTTTATATTTTGCTTGTCCTGATAATTGCGGCGCTGGTCGAAGCCGGTCTGGTCAAGTCGGACGGTCCGACAATGATCGTGGTTCTGGTGCTAGGCGGATTCACCTGCGCCGAAGTCGGGAAACGTCTGCCGTTACTGCGCAATATCGGGGCCGGCGCAATTTTCGCGACCTTCATCCCGTCGGCGCTCGCCTATTATCACCTGATCCCGCCGCAACTTCAGAAAGCCATCGTCGACTTCACAAAGTCGACCAATTTTCTCTACATTTTTATTGCGACGATCATCGTTGGCAGTATCTTCGCGATGGATCGCGAGGTCCTGATCCGCGGCTTCCTGAAGATATTCGTTCCCCTCGCGGTCGGCTCGGTCGCGGCCGCGATCGTCGGAACTCTCGTGGGCACCGCGCTTGGGCTTGGTGCGTATCACACCTTTTTCTATGTCGTGGTCCCGATCATGGCTGGTGGCGTCGGAGAGGGCGCGATCCCGCTGTCGATCGGATACGCAGCGATTTCCGGCGTGGCGCAGGGAGAAGTTTTCGCGCAGGTTCTGCCGCCGGTCATGCTTGGGAGCCTGACGGCGATTCTACTCGCCGGCGCGCTCAACTATGTCGGCAAGAAATACCCGAGCTTGACCGGCGAGGGCCGGCTTCAGCCGCATCGCGATGACGAGGACGACTTCCAGCCCGTCCATGAAGCGGAAGGCAAGGAGAAGGACGTCGGTAGCACCGGCGTCAGCACGATCGCCGCCGCAGGTTTGACCGCGATCATGCTTTATCTACTGGGCGTTCTTTGTCACCACTGGTTCGGATTGCCGGCGCCGGTGGCGATGCTGTTTCTGGCGGTGCTCGCAAAGCTGACGCGCGGCGTGTCGCCGGATCTTCAGCGTGGCGGGCTCGTCGTATTCGATTTTGTGCGAACCACGATGACCTATCCGTTGCTGTTCGCGATCGGCGTCGCCATGACGCCATGGGACAAGCTGGTCGCGGCGTTCCATCCGGCCAATATCGTCACGATCGCATCCACGGTCATAACGATCATGACGGTCGGCTTCATCGTCGGCCGCTTGATGAAGCTGTATCCGATCGAGACGGCGATCATCAATGCCTGCCACAGCGGGCAGGGCGGAACGGGCGATGTCGCGATTCTTACTGCCGCCAACAGAATGCAGTTGATGCCGTTCGCCCAGATCGCGACCCGCATCGGCGGCGCAATCACCGTAACGGTGGTTCTGGTGGTCATGGGCTACCTGAAATGACATCGAGCCGTCTCTCGTCTTCCCGATCTCGCTCCGGAACAGCTCGTCTGTGCGAAAGGATTCCCGGTTATGACCAGCATTGACAGCTTCAAGTGCGAAAGGACGTTGACGCTCGGCGAGCGGACTTACACCTACTATTCGCTTCCTGATGCGGAGAAGAACGGCCTTCACGGCATTTCGCATCTGCCGTTTTCTCTCAAGGTGCTGCTGGAGAACCTCTTGCGGTTCGAGGACGGCCGGTCGGTGACGCGCGCCAGCATCGAGGCGCTGGCGCGATGGGCGGAAGATCGAGGATCGGCGGGCGTCGAGATCGGCTTTCGTCCCGCGCGCGTCCTGATGCAGGATTTCACCGGCGTACCCGCGGTCGTCGATCTCGCGGCGATGCGTGACGGCATGGAGAAACTGGGCGGCGATCCGGCGCGGATCAATCCGCTGGTTCCGGTCGATCTCGTGATCGACCATTCGGTGGTCGTCGATCACTTCGGTAACGCACACGCGCTGCATGACAACGTCGCCCGCGAATACGAGCAGAATGGGGAGCGCTATAATTTCCTGAAATGGGGGCAGGGAGCCTTCGCGAATTTCCGGGTCGTGCCGCCGGGTACGGGCATCTGCCATCAGGTGAACCTCGAGTACCTGGCGCAGACGGTCTGGACTACTGAGCAGAATGGCAGGACTTTCGCCTATCCCGATACGCTGGTCGGCACCGACAGCCACACCACCATGGCCAACGGTCTTGCCGTTCTCGGCTGGGGCGTCGGCGGCATCGAGGCGGAGGCCGCCATGCTGGGTCAGCCGCTGTCGATGTTGGTTCCGCAGGTGATCGGCTTCAAGCTGTCCGGCAAGCTCCGCGAAGGCGTCGTTGCCACCGATCTGGTGCTGACCGTGACCCAGATGCTTCGCAAGAAGGGGGTGGTCGGAAAGTTCGTCGAATTCTTCGGTCCTGGCCTCGACCATATGACCCTCGCGGACCGCGCGACCATCAGCAACATGGCGCCCGAATACGGTGCGACCTGCGGCTTCTTCCCGATCGATCGGGAGACGTTGAACTATCTCAATCTCTCCGGCCGCAGCCGTGACCGGATTGCGCTGGTAGAAGCCTATGCCGAGGCGCAAGGCCTGTTTCGTACCCCCGGAATGCCGGATCCGATCTTTACGGACACGCTCGAATTGAACCTTGATGATGTCGTGCCCTCGCTCGCCGGTCCGAAGCGTCCGGAAGGTCGGGTCGGGCTGAACACGGCAAAAACAAATTTTCTCACGGCGCTTGAGAGCGAATACAGCAAGCAGGGGCAGGCCGCACGCCAGTTCGACGTGGAGGCCAAGGACTTCAAGCTCAAGCACGGTCACGTGGTCATCGCGGCCATTACGTCCTGCACCAACACGTCTAATCCATCGGTGCTGATCGGCGCCGGCCTGCTGGCGCGGAACGCGGTGAACAAGGGGCTCACGGCAAAGCCCTGGGTCAAGACATCGATAGCGCCGGGATCCCAGGTGGTCGCGGAATATCTCGAGAAGTCCGGCTTGCAGAAGGATCTGGACGCCCTTGGGTTTTATCTCGTGGGATTCGGCTGCACCACCTGCATCGGAAATTCCGGTCCACTTCCGGCCGATATTTCAAAATCCATCAACGACAATGGCGTGATTGCCGCAGCGGTGCTGTCCGGCAACCGCAATTTCGAAGGGCGCGTTTCGCCCGATGTGCAGGCGAACTATCTGGCGTCGCCGCCGCTGGTGGTCGCCTATGCGCTCGCCGGCTCGATGCAGGTTGATCTCGCCAGCGAACCCCTTGGCGTCGGATCGGACGGCCAGCCGGTCTACCTCAAGGATATCTGGCCTTCGAGCGCCGAGATCGACAGTTTCGTCCGCGACAACATCACGCGCACGATGTTCGAGAGCAAGTACGCCGATGTGTTCGAGGGGGATGATAACTGGAAGGCGGTGGAGGTGGCGGACGGCATCACCTATCGCTGGAACATGTCCTCGACCTATGTGCAGAACCCGCCGTATTTCGAAGGCATCACCATGACGCCGGCCCCGACCGGCGATATCGTCGGGGCACGGATCCTGGGCCTGTTCGGCGACAAGATCACGACGGACCACATTTCGCCTGCGGGTTCGATCAAGGCAACGTCGCCTGCCGGGAGTTTCTTGCGGGGCCGACAGGTGCGGCAGGAAGACTTCAATCAGTACGGCACCCGGCGCGGCAATCACGAGGTGATGGTACGCGGCACTTTCGCCAATATCCGCATCAAGAATTTTGCGGTGAAGGATGAGGGCGGGGCCACGCCCGAAGGCGGTTGGGCCGTGCATCAGCCGTCGGGCGATCGGATGCCGATTTTCGACGCTGCGATGCGCTATCAGCGCGAGAACGTTCCGCTCGTCGTCTTTGCCGGTGTCGAATACGGCAACGGCTCCTCGCGCGACTGGGCAGCGAAAGGTACCAAACTTCTTGGCGTCAAAGCCGTGATCGCGCAGAGCTTCGAGCGCATCCATCGTTCGAATCTGGTGGGAATGGGAATCCTGCCGTTCGTGTTCGACGAAGGGGTTTCATGGAAGAGCCTCGGTCTTACCGGCGCCGAGCAGGTATCGATCAGGGGGCTCGTGGAGGTGATGCCGGGTCAGCGCATGACGCTCGACATCACGATGGCTGACGGGACGATGAAGAAGGTCCCGGTGACGTGCCGCATCGATACGTTGGACGAACTGAACTACTTCCGGCACGGCGGCATCCTGCCCTACGTCTTGCGCCAACTCGCCGCGTGAAGCGACGGCTTGGGTAAAAGCATCGACGGCAGCGTTCTGGATCGTCTTACGACCCGCGTTATTGGAAAAACCTGATGTCCGAG
>JAFEFK010000686.1 GCA_018240625.1 Pseudomonadota bacterium | reverse complement strand
GGTTCGGTGGCTGCGTTGCCGCTTTATCTCGATTTCTATCTGTTGCTGGATGTGTCGGGATCGATGGGATTGCCGTCGACGACCGCCGAAGCGCAACGCATGCAGTCGATCAATCCCGATAACTACAGGCAATATCCGACGGGATGTACGCTTGCGTGTCATTTCTCACCACAAAATAGCGCATGCACCGATGCAGGAACCCAGGGATACCCGACGAATAATTACTGCCTGGGTTATGCAATCTCACGTGTTAGCCAGAGCGGATACCGAGGACTTCTTACCAGCAACAGAAGCAACCCCATGGGTGTGCAACTGCCATCATCGGTTGTTTCTGGTCTGCCGGACTCACTCTACAGCACGTTGCAAACCGTCGCGAATTGTTCCACGGACGGTACGGACGCCTGCATTCAGTTGCGTCTCGACGCGGTAGGGAGTGCCGTCAACCAACTTCTCAGCACCGCCGTCGGCACCGAAAAGGTGACCAATGAATTCAAGGTCGGCCTGTATCCCTTTATTCAATATCTCTATTCGTACTTCCCGCTGACGAGCAGCATCAACGGTTCAGCGACCAACTCGTCCACCATCAATTATGCCGCGGCCAACCTCGCTTCGTTGCTGGATACCAACATGAATGCCAGCCTTGGATCCGGTGGCACGCACATCGATACAGCGCTCGCGAGCATGAACGGTCTGATCCCGAGTGTCGGCAATGGCAGCACATGGAATAGTACGTTGCCCTACGTATTTCTCGTTACCGACGGTGCGCAGGATCCCCAGATCAAAGGTGTTCCCAATGGCGGCTGGTCAGGGAGCAACCATGCAACCGTGATCGATCCGACTGTTTCATGTACGCCGCTGAAGAATCGCGGAATCACCGTTTCGGTGCTCTACATTCCGTACCAACCGATAAGCCCGGTCAACGCGTCCTTTGCCAACGATGAGGACGATGCCGCAAACGACAATATTCCGAATATTCCCGCGAGCCTGCGGAATTGCGCGTCACCGGGATTCTTTTACACGGCGAATACACCCGCCGACATAACGGCCGCGCTAAACGCGATGTTCAATCACGCTGTCGCGGAAGCACACATCACGAAATAGATGAGAATACGGCCGTAGTTCGCATAGCTCACGCTCCTGGCAAAATATCTTTCTGCATTTTGCCGCCGTAGAAATGAAAGAACGGCACGTCGGCATCGTGGCGCAGCGGGCCCGTGGCGAGACGCTTTTCGAGTTCGCCAAGCACATTCCTGGTCATGGGATGCAGGTCGGCGAGAGGTTTCGATCCGATCTCGACCCAGACCAGTTCGACCAGTTCGGCATCGGCGTGGATCACGCCGTCGACGCGATGGGTGATCGCGGACGCATCTGCCGTGAAAAAGCGGGTATCGAACCGGCGTACGCGACCGGGCGGGGTGATTGCACGCGCAATCAAATACAAGCCCGACGGATCGGGCAGCAACCCGGCATCGGCAAAGGGCTTCCACACGCCGGTCAGCTTGGTTACGGCGCTCTCGGTCTTGCGGCCAAGGCAGAGGCCGGTTTCCTCGCAGGCTTCGCGGATTGCGGCGATCGCCAGCGATCGCGCGCGCGATGGCTCGGTCTTGGGGCTGCCCTTATAGAGGTTGGCCTCGAGTTCGCGCGGGATGGGCGCGGCGACCGGCACCTTGTTGTCGGCCTTGTCGACGCTGCCGCCGGGAAACACAAACTTGCCCGGCATGAAGACAACATTATCGTGGCGCTTGCCGACCAGCACTTTGGGCGTGGCCGCGCTGCGGTCGACCAGAATGAGCGTGGCGGCGTCTCGCGGACGGCGATAGGGATGATGGCTGGCTTCCTGCAGAGGTTGTTGCACCGTCTCGCTCATGTC
>JAFEFK010000685.1 GCA_018240625.1 Pseudomonadota bacterium | reverse complement strand
CGAGAGTTATCTCACCTATGCGCGCGCCGCGGGGTCTCCGGCTCCGATCGAAACTGTGATCTACCCCGGCGCCGCCCACGCATGGACTGTGCCCGACCAGCCCAGCGCGCGCTTCTATCCGGACTTCGTCAGCACGAAAAAGTGCCCGCTCATTCTGCTCGGACCGAAGCGCATAGCCTTGCTCGTCGACGGCGAGGCGACGCCCTTCGCCCCCGCCGCCTTCGCTGCGTGCATCGCCGCGGCGCCGGGCTATTCGATGGGCTTCGATGCGAGGGTCCGCGCGCAATCGATCGCGGACGCGGTTCGTTTTCTTCGAAAAAGCCTACAACCGTAGGACCGAAGAATTTTTGTTTTCTTTCGTGATCTGCGCGGGAAGCGCTGCAGGTCGCTTCGCACAGCCGCTATGTCGGCTTTGACAAGGCGCCGTGGGGCGGATGGCAATGAAGATAGTGAAGTCAACTATCGTGCCGTGGCCGGAGCTGGCGGAATAGGCGTTCGGCGGTATCAGGATTGAATCGTGCGCAGCGTGCCGGTCATCGCCACGTGCTTGAACGCTTTGACAAGCGAGCGCTCCACCTTGCCGTCCATGCCGCAGAGAATTTTGTAGGCATCGGCGCGGGACATGCCCGTCTTGTAGGACCTGAACTCGATCAGTGCTGCGAAGATATCCGAGATCGTCAGCAATCGCACGAGATCGCTGATCTCGGGCGCGGCCAATCCATCGGGATAGCCGGATCCGTCGAGATATTCGTGGTGATGCCTGACGCTGTCCAGAACTTCAGCGTCGATGCCGGGTATGTCTTTCAATATGTCATATCCGATTACCGGGTGACGCCGCATGATCGCTTCTTCGTCGGGATCGAGCCGTCCGGGCTTCTCAAGAATGGCGAGGGGGATGCGGGCCTTGCCGATGTCGTGAAGGGTTGCCGAGAGTCCGAGCCGCTTCACGTCGCTCTCGCCAAATCCGATGTCGAGAGCGAAGCCGACCGCAACGCTGGTCACCAGCAGGCAATGCTGGAATGTTCCCTCGTGATGCCGGCGAACTTCGTCGAGCCAATTATCGAATCCATTTCGCGCGATGCCTGCGATGATTTGCGATGTGGCATGTTCGGCATCGGAAATGTTGACAGGTCCGCCGTCGCGCACTGTCGAAAACATCGAAGCGAAAGCCGCCGCGCTGCTTTTCGCTTCCGGCGACACGGTATCGGTACCGTCCTCGTCTGCCTGAAGGTTATTCGCGAACTGGACCAGCTTCGACACGATTTCGCGCGGATGCGAGACTACGGCCGTTGCGCCGAGTGCATAGGCTTGCGCGATCATGACATGAAGATGGCTCGGGACGACGAACATCCTTTCCGGATTCGGTCTTTCGATCTGCAAGACGCGCTTGAGGCGTTCGACGCTGTCGGGGTCGCGCAGGTCGGCATCGACCATCAGCACGCCGCTGGCGCCGGTTTGCGGGTCGTCGCTCTGAAGCACTTGCGGCAGAACGCAAAACTTCGGCTCGAGCATCGCTCGGATGGCGGGAATCTTCCCCGGTTCGTCGGTGACAAAATTGACGAGCATGGCCATGCTCTGATCTTGAGAGATATTGCCTCCGCGCTGCTCGGAATGCGGGGAGGCGGTAATTGACGCGGCATTGGTATCGGGGAAATTGCTAACGCGAGCATAAGGCCGCTGCTTGCGTCCTGCAGTTGCAAAAAACCGATATAGAAAAACCGATATGGAAAGTGCGGATGGCTCAGTGCAATCCCTCGTAGACCATGAAGCCGCGCGCGATCGCGAGCTTCTTCAGCACGCGCGGAATGAAGCGCTGCGGCGGATGGTTCATGTAGCGCCACGAGGTGAGGCTGAACTCGCCGAGCGGCTGGCCGCTGTGCTGCATCGGCGCCAGCAATCCCGTCAAGCTGATCGGGGTGTGCGCGCGATTGTTGAAGGGCAGCAGCAATAGTTCGAGGTGCGCAAGCGAGCCGTCGCTCGCGGTCGCGGTCACGCCGGCAACGGCGGCCAGCAGTTCTTCGGAGACAACGCCGAGAATGTCGGTCATGTCGTCGCGGCTCGCGGGCGCAAACAAGGCGGCAAAGTTCTGGCCCTTGAGGTCGCAGTCGAGCAGGGCGCAGACCCGGGTTCCCGCGACCCGGAACGGATAGCCGCCATCCGGATCATAGGAGAGTACAAAAATGTCGCCGAGAAGTTCGCGGACCGCGCCGGGTTCGATCGCGCTCCGGTCGGGGGCGCGCTCGCCATCACGTTTTTCGTCCCAATAGGCAAAGAACGCGCGATTCGATGGATGTTTCATAAACTCAAAACCGTCCTGACCGCGGCGCTAAGCGGACACATCTGTCCGGCTTCAAGCCACCGTGGCCCCCGTTTCTGTTGTGCAGGAGTGAGGTTGCAGCGTCCATGCCGCGGACGGTTTTGGCGGTCCCGGGTGCCGCCTTTGTGTTGTTAACGTTAAGTTAACTATAGGGTTGGGGTTTGGCCGGCAGCCGGTAATATCCAGCCACTCCATCGCCCCGGTGGTTTCTCCAGGTTCCGGCGGGGCGGACAACAGGCTGGCGTCGAACAGATCCGGTCATCGCGGGGAGGGGTGGGGTAACCCGGATTTTCGGCCTCGTCGAAAATCCACCCAGCGAAAGACCGGCACGGATCAAGGGAGGGCTTTCTCAGGCCCTCCCTTTTTCGTGGCATGATGGGCGGTATTTCCGCCGCAACAAGTGGCTTGCACGCTCCGGCCAAGCCGCCTATCTGGGCCCATCGCTCGTTTGAGCCGCCCCCGTCAGGTCGCAGCCCTTGGATTCTCCGTCAGACCCTTCATCCGACTTGCCGTCAGATCTTCCAGCGCAGCCTCCGCGTGAACCGATCCTGACCCTGCCGGGGGCATTGACCGCCTATATCGGTCTGCTTGCGATCATCCATGCCGTGCGCATGGCGCTTCCGCCCGATCTCGAATACTGGACCATCGAGTTGTTCGGCTTCATTCCGAAGCGGTACGATTCAACCCTGTTGGCGACGGCGTTTCCCGGCGGGGCGGGCGCCAAGGTCTGGACCTTCGTGACCTATTCGCTGCTGCATGCCAATCTCAGCCACATCGGTTTCAACGTGCTGTGGCTGCTGCCGTTCGGCAGCGCCCTGGCGCGGCGCTTCGGCGCCTTCAGATTTTTCCTGTTCATGGCGGTGACCGCCGTTGCCGGCGCCATGGCGCATCTCGTGACGCACGAGCACGGCATTGCGCCGATGATCGGCGCGTCGGCATCGGTGTCGGGTGCGATGGCGGCTGCGATCCGCTTCGCGTTCGTGCGCGGCAGCTTCCTCTCGTTCCGCAGCGGCGACGCCGACGCCGCGGCTCAGGTGCCGGCACTCTCGCTGATGCGCGCGCTGCGCAATCCGCGCGTGCTGGCATTTCTCGGCATCTGGTTCGGCGTCAACATCATCTTCGGAATAGGATCGATCTCGATCGGCGCAGAGCCGGGCAGCGTCGCCTGGCAGGCCCATATTGGCGGCTTTGTGGCAGGCCTTGTGCTGTTTTCGCTGTTCGATCCGGTACCTCGCGCACCGCGCGATGCTGCGAGCGCGTCATCCGACGACACGGCGGATCGCGTCCAGTAGCGGTTGCGGCACGGACCAAATTCATCCATCATCCCCATGTTATTCAGGCGACGTGGAATCCGGTTCGCGTGAAGACAATGT
>JAFEFK010000684.1 GCA_018240625.1 Pseudomonadota bacterium | reverse complement strand
GCGGGTCTCTCGGTGATGCTGGCACCGGGCGCCAACGCGCTTGCCACCGCGCGCGCGGTCGAAGCCAAGATGAAGGAACTGTCGAAGTTCTTCCCGGCGACCATTGCTTACGACATCCCCTACAACATCACGCCCGTCGTGAAGGCCTCGATCGAGAAGGTCGTGCATACCTTGATCGAGGCGGTGGTGCTGGTGTTTCTCGTGATGTTCCTGTTTCTGCAGAACTTCCGCTACACCATCATTCCGACCATCGTAGTGCCGGTGGCGCTGCTCGGCACCTGCGCGGTGCTGCTGGCCGCAGGTTACTCCATCAACATGCTGACGATGTTCGGCATGGTGCTGGCGATCGGTATTCTGGTCGACGACGCGATCGTCGTGGTCGAGAATGTCGAACGCATCATGGCGGAGGAGGGACTGCCGCCGAAGGACGCCGCCCGCAAGGCGATGTCGCAGATCTCAAGTGCCATTATCGGCATCACGCTGGTGCTGGTGGCGGTGTTCGTGCCGATGGCGTTCTTTCCGGGCTCCGTCGGCATCATCTACAGGCAGTTTTCCGTCACCGTGGTCGCGGCGATCGGCTTCTCCGCCCTGATGGCGCTGTCGCTGACGCCGGCGCTGTGCGCCACCTTGCTGAAACCGGTGAAAGCTGGACACGGCCATACGCGCAAGGGCCTGTTCGGCTGGTTCAATCGCACGCTGGACGGCGTGCGCGGCCGTTATGTCTCGACCGTCGGATGGTCGTTGAAGCGGACCGGACGCCTGATGCTGATCTACGCCGTGCTGGTGGGCGGTCTCGCCTGGGCCTTCGTTCGCCTGCCCGCCGGCTTCGTGCCGGTGGACGATCAGGGCTTCATCACGACCGACGTGCAGACGCCGTCGGATTCATCCCATGGCCGCACTGAGGCAGCCGTCGATGCGGTCGAGAAATATCTTGCGAAGCGGCCGGGCATTGAGGATGTCACCTTCCTCACCGGCTACAGCTACTCCGGGCAGGGCATGAACACGGCGCAGGCGTTCATCACCCTGAAGGACTGGTCGGACCGGCCTGAGAAGGAGTCCGCCGCCAACCTCGTCGCCGACATCAACCGGGATATGGCCTCGCTCCGCGACGCCAAGATCTCCGCGCTGCAGCCGCCCCCGATCGACAACCTCGGCAACTCGTCGGGCTTCAGCTTTCGCCTGCAGGATCGCGGCCAGAAGGGTTATGCGGCGCTGATGAAGGCGTCCGATCAATTGATCGCGGAGGCCAACGCCAGTCCGGTGCTGAAGAACGTCTATGTCGAAGGCCTGCCGCCGGCGCCGCAGGTCAATCTCGTGATCGACCGCGAGAAGGCCAGCGCTTTTGGCGTCACCTTCCAGGACATCAACGACACCATGTCGACCAATCTCGGCTCGACCTATGTCAACGACTTCCCGAACCGCGGACGGATGCAGCGCGTGATCGTGCAGGCGGACCGCGACGGCCGCACCAATGCGGACGACATCCTCAACTACAACGTCAAGAACAGCAGCGGCCGGCTGGTCCCGTTCTCGTCGTTCGCCTCGATCGAATGGTCGAAGGGACCGACCCAGATCGTCGGCTTCAACTACTATCCCTCGGTGCGCATCAGCGGGGAGGCGAGGCCGGGCTTCACTTCCGGCAACGCCATCGCCGAGATGGAGCGGCTCGCGGGCCGTCTTCCGCGCGGATTCGGCTACGAGTGGACCGGCCAGTCGTTGCAGGAAAAGCTGTCGGGATCGCAGGCGCCGTTTCTGCTCGCGCTCTCGGCGCTGGTGGTGTTCCTCTGTCTTGCCGCGCTCTATGAAAGCTGGACCATTCCGCTGGCCGTGCTGCTGACGGTGCCGCTCGGCATCTGCGGCGCGGTGCTGGCGGCGACCATGCGCGGCCTCGCCAACGACGTCTATTTCACCGTGGGTCTGATCACCATCATCGGGTTGGCCGCGAAGGATGCCATCCTCATCATCGAATTTGCCAAGGATTTGCGCGCGCAGGGCAAGCCGTTGCTCGACGCCACGGTCGAGGCGTGCGCGTTGCGCTTCCGCCCGATCCTGATGACGGGACTGGCGTTCGTCTGCGGCGTGCTGCCGATGGTCATTGCGCAGGGCGCGGGCGGGGCGAGCCAGCAGGCGCTCGGCACCAGCGTAATGGGCGGCATGATCGCGGCGGTGGTATTGGCGCTGTTGATGGTGCCGGTATTCTTCGTCGCGGTGATGCGCGTGCTCGGGCGCGACAAGAGTGGACTCGAGCCGGTCGTCGCGCCTGAAGTTTATGGCCCGCCGGCGCCGGTACGAATGGCAGAGTAGGGTGTGCCGTGTATCTGAGCGT
>JAFEFK010000683.1 GCA_018240625.1 Pseudomonadota bacterium | reverse complement strand
GGCTTTGGCCGCCTTCTCCCAGGATTCCTTGCTGGTACCGATCAGTTCGATGACCTTGTAAACGCTCTCAGCCATATCGTCCTCCCGTTACACGTAAGGCAGGAAGCAGGCGTTCCTGCTGGCCCGGAGCGTAACATCGCGGCAGCAGCCCCGATAGCGCCATCCCGCGTCGCAATGAGCGGACTTGCCCGAAAGTCTGCTTTGATGGCAGAACGGAAGCCGGTTAGGATGACCCGTCACAACCATCAAAAAAAGTCAGGGAGAAGTCTTCAATGAAGTCACTCGCAGCCACTCTGGTGGCCGGCGCTGCAATGGCTTTGTCCATCGGCACCGCTCAGGCCCAGATATCCGACGATGTCGTCAAGCTCGGCGTTCTGACCGATATGTCGAGCCTGTATTCCGACGCGACCGGCAAGGGTTCGCTCACCGCGGTGCAAATGGCGGTCGCCGACTTCGGCGGCAAGGTCAAGGGCAAGCCGATCGTCGTGCTTTCCGGCGATCACCAGAACAAGCCCGACGTCGGCGTCAACATCGTTCGCAACTGGATCGACAATGACAAGATGGATGCGCTGTTCGACGTGCCGACGTCGTCGGTCGCGCTGGCGCTCTCTACGCTGATGACCGAGAAGAACAAGATCTTCATGAATTCCGGCGCCGGCAGTTCCGACCTCACCGGCAAGGCATGTTCGCCGACTTTCGTTCACTACACCTACGACACCTACGCACTGTCCAACGTCGCCGGCAAGGCGATGGTCAAGCGCGGCGAGGACACCTGGTTCTTCATCACCGCCGACTACGCGTTCGGTCAGGCGCTGGAGCGCGATGCGGCCGATGTCGTGAAGGCGAACGGCGGCAAGGTGCTGGGCGACGTCCGGCACCCGCTCAATTCGTCGGACTTCTCGTCGTTCCTGTTGCAGGCGCAGGCGTCGAAATCCAAGGTCGTTGCGCTCGCCAATGCCGGCGGCGACACCACCAACGCGCTGAAGCAGGCTGCCGAATTCGGCCTGATGAAAGGCGGTCAGAAAATGATCGCCCTGCTGCAGCAAATCACCGACTCGCATTCGCTCGGGCTGAAGCAGGCCCAAGGCCTGATCCTGACCGATGGATTTTACTGGGACATGAACGACGAGACCCGGGCGTTCTCCAAGAAATTCATGGACAAGGTCGGTCACATGCCGACGATGATCCAGGCCGGGCTCTACTCCGCGACGATGCATTACCTGCAGGCGATCGACGCCACCGGCACCGATGACACGGCGAAGGTGTTGGCGCAGATGAAGAAAACGCCGATCAACGACTTCTTCGCCAAGAACGGCCACATCCGCGAGGACGGCCGCATGGTGCACGACATGTACCTGTTCGAAGTGAAGAAGCCTTCGGAATCGAAGGGCGAATGGGATCTGTACAAGCTGCTCGCAACCGTCCCCGGCGACGAAGCGTTTCGTCCGATGGACAAGGGCGGCTGCCCGTTCGTAGGCAAGAAGTAAGCCAGCGGCAAGTGGCGGCCGGCGCGTCATCCGGAATGCCCGACCGCTAAATTTTGATCACAAAACAACGCGCCCGGCCAAAACCGGGCGCGCATTTTTCCGACCGTTCGATCCGCCTTGGAGGGTCGAATGAACGTTGGAGCTTTAAGTTGAGTACTTGAACTCGGGCATCGACTTCAACTCATCCTTGGTGGCATTGAACACCGCGTGGTCAGGATACCATGGATTGGTCTTGGCGGCCGGGGCTGTCGTTGTCGCCGGAGCCGTGCTGGTCGCCGCACCGGTCGTGGTTCCCGGACGGGCCGTCGTCGTTGTCGTTGTCGAAGCCGACGTGCTCGGCACAGGCGTTTCGACAAACTTCAGCTTGTCGAAAGGTACCGCTACCAGATGTTCGCCGACGCCGAGGAAACCGCCGACGCCAATCACCGCCGCCTTGATATTCCCGCTCTTGTCGAGCAGCAGGTCGCTGATCGAGCCGACCTTCTCATTTGCGTCATTGTAAACGTTCAGGCCGACCACCTTCGACGAACGCCAGTCACCATGATAGCCCGACACTGACGTCGATGACGACGTCGCGGCCGGAGCATTCATTTTGCTGTCTGTCGTCGCACTTGGCGTCTGCGCCACCGCAGCCGTCGCCAATAGCGCGGAGCCCATCAGAGCGGCAGTCATATATTTCAAAGTCATCCGTTCGCCTCCTTCAGTTAAAATAACTGTGAAGAAAACCCGCGACTCCGGCAGTCGTTCCCGGCGAATTGGCAATTGTTCGGGGTTCCGTCGCGGCGAATGATCGCAAGAGGGCGAAGGATCGAAGAGACCGTGGACGCGCTCACGTAAATAAAACGAGTGAGCATGCCAAGACAAATTCAATAAGGACAAATCCGACAGAACAAAATTCAAATTGAGTAACACGGCCTCACGCGCGTCAATATCCGCCCCAGTAAGGCGGTACGCCGTAGTAGCGATGCAGATCTTCTTCGCCGGACCGGTCGCCCCAGTCGAAATCCTTGTCCACCCTGAACGAAGGAGCGCGCTTCAACTCGGCATCGTCGATATCGAGCTGATAGGCGCCGAGATCCGGATCGTACGTCAGGCGCGCCCACGGCAACGGAAGCAGGTTGGCCCCCAAGCCGAGAAATCCACCGAAGGACAGGATCGCGTAGGACACCTGCCCGCTGATCTTGTCGATCATGAGCCGCTCGATGTGGCCGATCTTGTCTCCGTTCGGCCGCCGCACCGCGGTGCCCTCGACACGGTCGCTCGCAATCAGATGATGCGGCTTGGGCGTGACGTCGGTCGTCATCAACCCCTCCCGAATTAGTGAAGGGACCAAGTTGGTAAAGGGATTAACGCGCCGCCGCCGACGCCGTTCCCGGCTGCACCACGAAAAGCGCGCGAGGCGATGCGGCATGGAGGCCGCG
>JAFEFK010000682.1 GCA_018240625.1 Pseudomonadota bacterium | reverse complement strand
TGGCTGGCGATGCTGGGCGCAGTCGTGGCCTTCCGCCGTGCCGAGCACATGCGCATGACCGCGCTCGTCGCATACGCCAACCCCCGGCAGCGGGCCTTTCTGGAAGTCGTCGCCACCTGCGCGGCCCTGGCCTTCCTGCTGCTGATCGCGCATCCGTCGTGGGATTATGCCTACGAGGAAAGTTTCATCACCACGCCGGCGTTGCAGATCTCCAATAGCTGGCGTGCCGCGGCGCTGCCGGTCGGCGTGGCGCTGATGGCGCTGTTTGCGGTGCTGCAGCTTCTGCGAACGGCCAATATACGCACCCTCCTCGCAGCCGTTGCGACGGTTGCCGCCATCATTCTGGTGTTCTGGCTTGTGCAGCCGTGGCTGCGGCCGCTCGGCAATCTCAATCTCGTGATCTTCTTCGTCGGCGTCGCCGGATTTTGCGTGTTCGCCGGCGTGCCGATCGCGTTCGGGTTTGGCCTTGCGATCTTCGGCTATCTGGCGTTGACGACGCGGACGCCACTGATGGTCCTGGTCGGGCGGATGGACGAGGGCATGAGCCACCTCATCCTGCTCGCCGTGCCACTGTTCGTCTTTCTCGGCCTGCTGATCGAGATGACCGGCATGGCGCGGGCCATGGTGGCCTTCCTCGCCAGCCTGCTCGGGCACGTTCGCGGCGGCCTGCACTATGTACTGGTCGGCGCCATGTATCTCGTGTCGGGAATTTCCGGCTCCAAGGCGGCCGATATGGCAGCCATCGCCCCAGTGCTGTTTCCGGAAATGAAGCAACGCGGCGCAAAGCCCGGCGATCTCGTCGCCCTGCTCGCCGCGACCGGCGCCCAGACCGAAACCATTCCGCCGAGCCTGGTGCTGATCACCATCGGCTCGGTGACCGGCGTCTCGATTGCAGCACTATTCACAGGGGGACTCCTGCCCGGCGTCGTGCTGGCGATCACGTTGTCGGCGCTGGTGTGGTGGCGGTATCGCCACGAGGACCTCAGCCACGTCAAGAAGGCCGGGATCGGCCAGATTGCCCGGACCTTCGTCATTGCCCTGCCCGCGCTGGCGCTGCCATTCGTGATCCGCGCCGCGGTCGTCGAAGGCATTGCGACGGCAACGGAAGTGTCGACCATCGGCATTGTCTACGCCGTGCTGGCCGGCCTGCTGTTGTATCGGCAATTCAAATGGCGGCGGCTGTTGCCGATGCTGATCGAGACCGCCTGCCTGTCCGGCGCGATCCTGCTGATCATCGGAACCGCGACCGGCATGGCCTGGGGGTTGACGCAATCCGGGTTCTCACGGGCGCTGGCGGCCGCGATGACCGGATTGCCGGGTGGCAGCGCGACGTTCATCGCGGTCTCGATCGTGGCCTTCACCATCCTCGGCAGCGTACTCGAGGGCATCCCGGCCATCGTGCTGTTCGGCCCGCTATTGTTTCCCATCGCCAAGGCCGTCGGGGTTCACGAAGTCCACTATGCGATGATCATTATTCTCGCGATGGGCATGGGCCTGTTCGCGCCGCCTTTCGGAGTCGGTTACTATGCGGCCTGCGCCATTGGTCGGGTTGATCCGGCCGAGGGGATCAGGCCAATCTGGGGCTACATGCTGGCGCTGCTGATCGGGCTGATCGTGGTCGCGGCATTCCCGTGGATTTCGATTGGATTTTTGAAATAACAAGGACTTATAGTTCAAATCGCTTCTATATTCTCATGAAGTAGAGGCAATGATCGAGCAATTCTCCACAAGCGGCTGAATGGTCATGGATATGCCCAAAAACCAATACGACGTCGGCCTCGACAAAACCGCCGCCAATTTCGTGCCGCTGTCGCCGCTGAGCTTCCTTGAGCGCAGCGCTGCTGTCTATCCGAATCTGCCGAGCGCGGTCTATGAGGGACGCACCTTTACCTGGGCCGAGACCTACGAGCGCTGCCGCCGCTTCGCGTCGTATCTCGCAGGTCGCGGTATCGGGCGTGGCGATACCGTAGCAGTGATGCTGCCGAACATTCCCGCGATGAACGAGGTCCATTTTGCGGTGCCGATGACCGGCGCGGTTCTGAATGCGCTCAACATCCGCCTCGAGGCCGCTTCCCTCGCCTTCATGCTGGACCATGGCGGCGCCAAAATCATTCTGGTCGATCCGGAATTTTCCGGCGTGATCGCCGAGGCGCTGGCGCTGATGACCGGCCCCAAACCTTTCGTGATCGACGTGGACGATGCGGCCTTTTCGGGCGGCAAACGGATCGGCGAGATCGAATACGAGGCGGCGGTGGCGGCGGGCGATCCGGCTTTCGTCGCGGTGCCGCCGCAGGACGAGTGGGATGCGATCGCGCTGAGCTATACGTCGGGCACCACGGGCAACCCGAAGGGCGTCGTCACCCATCATCGCGGCGCCTATCTCAACGCGGTGAGCAATATTCTGGCCGGAGGGCTTGGCCAGCATCCGGCCTATCTGTGGACGCTGCCGATGTTCCACTGCAACGGCTGGTGCTTTCCCTGGACCATCGCCGCGACCGCGGGCGTGAACGTCTGCCTGCGCAAGGTCGACCCTGCGAAGATTTTCGAGCTCATTCCGAAACACGGCGTCACTCACATGTGCGGCGCGCCGATTGTCTACAACACCCTGATCAACGCGCCCGGCGCGCCCAGGGGCAAGGCAGCGCGCCCGGTCGTCGGGCTGATCGCGGGCGCCGCGCCGCCCGTCGCCGTGCTCGAGGGCGCCGAAAGCATCGGCATCAGGCTGACCCACGTCTACGGGTTGACCGAAGTTTACGGCCCGGCTTCGGTCTGTGCCGAGCAGCCGGGCTGGGACGCCCTTCCAGCGGACGAGCGCGCGCAGCTCAAGCGGCGGCAGGGCGTGCCCTACCCGCTGCAGGAAGCCGTCACTGTCCTCAACCCCGAAACGATGTGCGAAGTGCCGCGCGACGGCGAAACCATCGGCGAGGTCATGTTCCGCGGCAATATCGTGATGAAGGGCTATCTCAAGAACGAGAAGGCGACGAAAGAAGCTTTTGCCGGCGGCTGGTTTCACACCGGCGATCTCGGCGTGCTGGATGACAAGGGCTACGTCATCATCAAGGATCGCTCCAAGGACATCATCATATCCGGCGGCGAAAACATCTCCTCGGTCGAGGTCGAGGACATCCTGTACAAGCATCCTGCGGTGCTGTTCGCCGCGGTCGTCGCCAAGCCGGATACGAAATGGGGCGAAGTCCCTTGCGCCTTCGTCGAACTGAAGGACGGCGCGCACGCCACCGAAGCGGAGATCATCGCCTACTGCCGCGAGCACATGCCCGGCTTCAAGACGCCGAAAGCCGTGGTGTTCGGCGCAATTCCCAAAACCTCGACCGGCAAGATCCAGAAATTCCTGCTGCGCGATCAGGTGAGTTCAGCGAAGGCGATTTCGGCGTGAGCCGCGTCTTCGTCATTGCGAGGAGCGAAGCGACGAAGCAATCCAGTTCTTCAGAATGTCTCCTGGATTGCTTCGCTCAGCGCAAAATTGGCGGAGCCAATTTTGCCGCGAGCTCGCAATGACGGCATCTCATCTGACTTCATGGCACGTTAGCCTTCATCGAGAACCAGCCGCATGCCGTCATAGGCCGGCACGACGTTCGGCGGCAGCTTGTGCCGCAGCACCTCGTAATCCAGATCGGAATGCAGGTTGGTGAGGACGGCACGCTTCGGCTTGAAGCGCTCGATCCATGACAATGCGTCGCTGACGCTGAAGTGGCTGGGATGCTGCGCATAGCGCAAAGCGTCGACGATCCAGAGATCAAGGCCCTCGAACGCCGGCCAGCTTTCGCGGGGAATGTCGTTCAGGTCGGGCGTATATGCGGCATTGCCGATCCGATAGCCCAGCGCCGGGATATTGCCATGCTGCACGAGAAACGCGGACAGGGCGAGCGCGCCGCCCCTCCCCTCGATTGTCCGGCTTTCGCCGGCCTCGATCGCGCGCTGTTCGAGGATCGGCGGATAGTCGCTGCCTTCGGGCGACACGAAACAATATGAAAAACGCGACAGGATATCTCTGGCCGTCGATTGATTGAGATAGACCGGAATCCGCTTGCGCTGGTGCAGCACGACGGACCTGAGATCGTCGATCCCGTGGGTCTGGTCGGCATGTTCGTGGGTGAGAAACACCGCGTCGATGTGATCGACATCGGCGTCGATCAACTGCTCGCGCAGGTCGGGCGAGGTGTCGATCACGACGCGCGTGGTCCCCTGCTCCGAGGTGCGCTCGGCCATCAGCGAACAGCGGCGGCGGCGGTTCTTCGGATTGTTGGGATCGCAGGCACCCCAGCCCAGCGCCGGACGTGGCACGCCGGCGGACGATCCGCAGCCGAGAATCGTGAGCGTGACCGTCATGCGGCGGCATTCCTGCGCGGCACCTTGTCGAACAGCCGGAAGAAATTGTCCGTGGTCTGCTGCGAAATGTCTTCGAGCGAAACGCTGCGCGTCTCGGCCAGCACCTTCGCGGTCTCGACCACATAAGACGGCTCGTTGCGCTTGCCACGGAATTTTCCGGGCGCGAGATAAGGCGCGTCGGTCTCGACCAGGACGCGATCCGCCGGCAGTTCAGCGGCGAGATCGCGCAGCGCCTGCGATTTCTTGAAGGTCAGAATGCCGGTGAAGCCGATATACAATCCAAGCGCGACGGCTTTCATCGCAAGCTCGCGGCCGCCGGTGTAGCAATGCAACACGGCGCGGAAGGCGCCCTTCGCCATCTCCTCGTCGAGAATGCGTCCGCAATCCTCATCCGCCTCGCGGGTATGGATCACCAGCGGCAGGCCGGTGGCGCGCGCGGCCGCAATATGGGCGCGAAAGCCGCGCGACTGCGCCTCAGGCGAGCCGTTGTCGTAGAAATAGTCCAGTCCCGCCTCGCCCAGCGCGACCACCTTCGGATGTTGCGTCAGCGCGATCAGTTCATCGGCTGTAATGCCGTCCTCCTCGTCGGCGTGATGCGGATGGGTGCCGACCGAACAATAAACGTTCGGAAAGCGCCCGGCGATGGCCAGCAGCCCTTCAATCCGGCGCACCCGCGTCGAGATCGTGACCATGCGCTCGATGCCTGCTGCTTCCGCGCGCGCGACAATGCCGTCAAGGTCGTCGGCGAAGTCCGGAAAATCGAGATGGCAATGACTGTCGACCAGCATCAGCTATCAACCGTTCAGGCCGCTGATGGTTCGACGTAACGCGGGAACACCGCGGTCGGCGCCGGCAGCGTCGTGCCCGGCTTGATCCTGACGTGACCGCCAAGCATCGCGAAGTTGCGCTCGTCCGCCGGGATGCCGAGAAGGTCGAGCATCTTCGCACACGCGGCCGGCATCGCGGGTTGCGCCAGGATCGCGATCTGGCGAACCACCTCCGCGGTCACATAGAGCACCGTCTTCTGGCGCGCCGGATCGGTTTTTGCCAGCGCCCACGGCGCCTCGCCCGCGAAATAGCGATTGGCCTCGGCGACAACGGCCCACACCGCATTCAACGCCTGATGAATCTGCTGCGTACTCATCGCAGTCCGTGCGAGGTCGATCATGCCGTCGGCCTGTGCGAGGATGGCCTTGTCGGTGTCGCTGAAAGCGCCAGGTTCGGGCAGCACCCCATTGTGCTGTTTCGCGATCATTGACAACGAGCGCTGCGCCAGATTGCCGAAATCGTTGGCGAGGTCGGCGTTGATACGCGCCACGATCGCCTCGTGATTGTAGCTGCCATCCTGCCCGAACGGCACCTCGCGCAGGAAGAAGTAGCGCACCTGATCGACGCCATACTGAGCGGCAAGGTTGAAAGGGTCGACGACGTTGCCGACCGACTTCGACATCTTCTCGCCCCGGTTGAACAGAAAGCCGTGGGCATAGACGCGCTTCTGCACGGGAATGCCCGCCGACATCAGGAACGCGGGCCAATAGACCGCATGAAAGCGGATAATGTCCTTGCCGATGATGTGCACGTCGGCCGGCCAGTAATGCCAGTTGCTGTCGCTCTCGTCCGGGAAGCCAACGCCGGTGATGTAGTTGGTCAGCGCATCGACCCAGACATACATCACATGCTCGGGATCGTTGGGCACCTTGACACCCCAATCGAAAGTGGTTCGCGAGATCGACAGGTCCTTCAGGCCGCCTTTCACAAAACTGATGACTTCGTTGCGGCGTGAATCCGGCCCGATGAAATCGGGCTGGTTTTCGTACAGCGCCAGCAGTTTGTCTTGATAGGCGGCCAGCTTGAAGAAGTAGCTCTTCTCCTCGACCCACTCGACCGGCGTGCCCTGCGGTCCGCGGCGCACGTTATCCTCTCCGACGACGGTCTCATCTTCGGCGTAATAGGCCTCGTCGCGCACCGAATACCAGCCGGCGTAACTCGACAGATAGATGTCGCCGTTCGCCTCCATACGCTTCCATATTTCCTGTACCGAGCGATGATGCGCGGGCTCCGAGGTGCGGATGAAGCGGTCGAACGAAATGTTCAGCGTCTCGTCGAGCTTCCGCAGCAATTCCGCATTGCGTGTGGCGAGTTCGAGCGCGGTGATGTTCTCACGCTGCGCGGTCTGGACCATTTTTTGGCCGTGCTCGTCGGTGCCGGTCAGAAAGAACACGTCCTTTCCGTCGAGCTTTTGAAAGCGTGCCAGCGCATCGGTCGCGATCGCTTCATAGGCGTGGCCGATATGCGGCGCGCCGTTCGGATAGACGATCGCGGTGGTGATGTAATAGCTGTCGCGCTGTGCGGAAGTGAGCGGCTTGAGGACGGCGGTAACGACGTCGCCCACCACATCCCTGATTTTCTGCGCGGTGTCTGCAACCAGCGAGCGCGCCGGCTTCTTCGATGCAGCGGGCCGGGATTTTCCCGTAGCTTTCTTGGGAGCCGGCGCGGTGGCGCGTCCGGCTGCCCTGGTGTTCTTGCTTGCCTGCTTCTTGGCCGCCTTCGAGACCTGACCGCGATTTTTGCGGCCGGTCACTTTCTGTGTGGTTCGTTTTTTTGCTTTCTTGACCGAATGCGACTTCGTCGTTTGACCTGCTTTTTTGGTCGCGGCTTTGCCATTGGCCGCCACACGTTTACTCGCGGTCTTCTTTGACGATATCCCGGCAGATTTCTTGGACGGCTTTGGCCGCTTGCTGGCAGGCTTCGATCTGACCGGTTTCTTGTCGACCGTCT